>JAHEIW010000060.1:6548-21754 GCA_024639185.1 Deltaproteobacteria bacterium
ATGCGGCGCCCCTAAAAAAGCAACGACATCCCCTTCAACCAGTTCTGTTCGCATCCGATCAAAAAATATTTGATCGCGATGATCAATTACGGTGTGATGGCGACTCGGAAAACGGATACCCGAAAGCCGTAATTTCTCCAGATCGCCCCTCAAGTATGATTTGACGTAATCTTTTGCAAGTGTTTCCCAGTGGTCGGTCTGTTCCAAAAAATGGATGATTTTTTCACGTGAAATGTTCTGCAACACCTTTATTTGCTCTTCAATACTTTCAAGAAAGATAATCTTTTTGCCCAATTCCTGGGCAACACTGAATCCTTCCATATCGACCGAATATTTCCAGCCATTGCGCTGCAGGTAAGTGGACCACAGCGTGAAAAAAGCCAACCAGGGCTGCATGCCTTGTACCAGGTCATAAACGGTCTTTCTCAAGTCATCCTTGCAATATTGAAAGAATTGAGTTGAATTTCTCATCCGGCAAATCGGAATCAGCGCGCCGGTGATGCCGGCGATGGTTTGATCGTCCAGCTCGTCAAAAAGGTGATAAGAGGATTCGGTGTCCATTCCGGCTTGCCTGACCCGGGCCATGCTGTCTTCATCCAGAGGGCCTTCGAACATGACGATACGCGCATTTTGCAGGCAGTGGCGCAACGCATTTCGAAAACTGTGCGGGAAAAAATGGGCGGTGCCGACCAGCTGTGAAACGCTGCCGTTTTTTTGCACCCGCCAGATCATTTTTAGTTTTTTTTGTTTTGACTTCCTAAATAGCATTTGCGCTCTTCGATCGTTAATGCTCTATGAAAAACAAAGATAATTTGAGGGATACAATTATTACCACGAAGGGCACGAAGGACACGAAGAGGCAAACGTAAAATTATGTGTTTTCCTTCGTGCATCCCACGCCCTCCATCGCGACCCTGCCCGCCTCGCCTTGCTCGCATGGCGGGCGTGGGACGCTCAGGCGAGGCGGGCGGGTTCGTGTTCTTCGTGGTGAGATACATATCAGGCGTATGCAACTGGAATTTCCTGGACCTGGATAACCGCGTTTTTAATTTTTCGTGCTTTCCATTTTTCGTGTTTTCGAGGTTAACCATCCTGTTCAAAGTTTGAGCGCCAGGCCAAAATAGATTGAAATATGGATGGTTTTTTTAGACTCATTTCACACATTTCATAGCGGCGGGTGGGCACAGCTCCCCATTTCTCCTTGAATCGACGGATACCGGCATTCACCCCTAATCCGAGATGAATGGCGTCTTTATCATATTCCACGCTCAGATTGATCAGCTCAAATAATAAAAGATCCGATGCGCCCACAACATAGTTCTTTTTAGAGTGGCACCCGATAATGTAATTGGAAAACCCATCAGCTTCAAGGTCAACGACATAAAAAGCGCTCAGCCTGCTTGTATTATCCCAGGCATTCAGCACAAAGGTCTTATCGGTGCCGGCTACAAATTCCGGCATTTTAAACAATAGCCTTTCAACGGGTTCTGACAGCGGCGTGCGGGCAACAAATTCATGCATCAGCTCCTGGTGTCTGTCACCCAAATGGGTTGCAGTTTCAACGCGCAAGTTTTGACGTGCTTTTCTCAGGTTGCGTTTCACCGGGCTGCGGATAGTGGGTTTTGCGGTTTTTAGCGTAAAATAGGCATCACTTTGATTTTCGCGGCATGTTGCAGCCAGAGCGGATGGTATTTCAGGTGCGATCAGTGATATACCTTCGGGGCGCCATGTTTTTTTTATTTTGGAAAAAACAGCTTCCAGGGCGCTGCAGGTGAAATCATCTGCCAGGGGATAGCCGATCAGGATGATCCAGTTTTCTTTACGGCAAATAAAAAAATCATCAATTAAAAGAGGCTCGCCACCGGACACAAAGGTCATCAGACGAATGCAATGTTCCGGTATATAGGCCCGGTTTAAGATGTAGGCTTCTACCTCAGCGGTAAGCATGGCATTACTCAGCTTATAATGAGCCACAGCACCACACAGACAGGCCCGGACCTTTCAGACACATTCTCAATGGGAAAAGATTTTTCTCTGTGTTCTCTGTGTGCTCAGTGGTTAAGATTTCCGCATTTTATAAATCTGATCAATGGCGCCATTGGGCAGAGTGGTTATCTTTTTGCCGGTCGTTAAGGCATAATAATAAATCTGGGCCACCTTTTCTAAAAGTTCCGCATTTTTCCAGGCCCGGTCAACACTTTTTCCCAGGCTTAAAGCACCGTGGTTTTGTAATATGTAACAAAAGCAGCCATTGTCTAATTTACGGACAACATTTTGGGCCAGATCTGCGCTGCCGGATACAGCATAGGGAATCACAGCTACCTCGGCACCGATTTCAAAAGTGATTTCATCAAATAAAGCCGGGATGGGTTTATCGATTATCGACAATATACTGGCAAACACCGGATGCGTATGAATGACGGCATTAACATCGGGCCGGTTGTTATAAACACTTAAGTGCATTGTTGCTTCAACAGATGGTGTCAGGCGCCCCTCAACTGATTTCATCTGCGCATCAACCACGCAAATATCATCCAAGGCCATCTCCTGGTATGGGCGGCGCGACGGTGTTATCGCCATCATATTTTGATCATTCAGTTTGACTGAAATATTGCCCCCGCTACCCCGCACACACCCGAAATATCCGTGTTCGGATAGCCAGCGGGCACATGTTACAATGGCCTGTTTATCTTCATCAAATTGACCCATTTATCACCCCGAGCTGTTGTTCTTTAAAATTAATAGCATAACCATCAGGGGTTAATAAATGGTTTTTCTTGACCGCAAACCCAAACCTGCGATAATGCGGAAGGCGGCTGCAACGCGCGCGCATCCTAAAAATTATAACCAACGCCCCGTCAGGAGAAACCAAAACAATAAGATTTATTACGAAAGCACGAAAATTTTAAAACATAGGAAGGAGATAAAAATGCCAGATATAGAAGGTCTAAAAGAGGCCAAACAGTATTATTTTAATCAGCCGCAGAAATCAGAGGGGTTTTTTCTGAAAGGGTCAAACGCGCTGGATTGGGGAATGAAAAACAGACTGGCCAGAATTTTTAACCCCGAATCCGGCCGCACAGTTATGTTGGCCATCGATCACGGATACTTTCAGGGGCCGACGACAGGCCTCGAGCGTGTTGATATCAATATTCTTCCGCTTGTCCCTTATGCCGATACCTTGATGCTCACCCGGGGTATCCTCAGAAGCATTGTCCCGCCGACCACCCAAAAACCAATCGTGCTGCGGGTATCGGGCGGAACCAGCATCCTAAAAGAGCTGTCCAACGAAGAAATTGCCGTGGATATCGAGGAATCCATCCGCCTGAATGTTTGTGCGATGGCAGTTCAGGTATTTATCGGCGGTGAATATGAACGCCAATCCATTATCAACATGACCAAAATGGTGGATATCGGCACCCGCTACGGCATTCCAACGCTTGCGGTAACCGCCGTGGGCACGGATATGGCTCGCGATGCGCGTTATTTTAGATTGGCCACCCGCATTTGCGCTGAACTGGGTGCCCATTACATAAAAACCTATTATGTCGAAAAGGATTTTGAAACCGTCTGTGCGTCATGCCCGGTACCCATTGTGATGGCCGGTGGCAAAAAAATACCGGAGCTGGATGCATTGACCATGGCCCACAACGCGGTGCAACAGGGAGCCAGCGGCGTGGACATGGGCCGCAATATTTTTCAATCCGATTCTCCGATTGCAATGCTGCAGGCAGTCGCAGCAGTGGTTCACCAGAACGAAAAGCCGGACAAAGCGCTTGATCTTTATCAAACACTTAAAAATCAGTCATGAAAGTATCGGTCTGGTATAACAACGAAGATATTCGAATCGAAGAGGTGCCCCGGCCAAAACCCGGTGACAAAGAGATGCTGATAAAAGTGATCTCATGCGGCATCTGCGGCAGCGATATCGTTGAATGGTATCGGCAGCCCCGGGCACCTTTGGTTCAGGGACATGAAATCGGCGCTGAGGTGGTTGAAGTCGGGCGTGCGGTGTCAGCCTATAAGCCCGGGGATCGAGTTTTTGTAGCACCCAAAGTGCCGTGCATGCAGTGCGCTTACTGTAAAAACGGACAGTATCCGGTGTGCTCCAACGTCAAGGAGAGGCTGCCCGGCGGTTTTTCAGAGTATGTTCTGGTCCCGCAGGCCCTGGTCGAAAACGGAACCTACCGACTGCCGGATTCTATATCGTATGATCAAAGTACATTTATTGAGCCGCTGGCCTGCGTGGTCCGGGCCCAGCAACTTGCCGGCGTACACAGCAATCAGACGGTCATGGTGCTAGGCAGCGGCATGTCCGGTCTGCTGCATGTCAAGCTGGCCAAAACCAAACCGTGTCGCGTGATTGCAACCGATATCAATCCCAAAAAACTGGCGTTTGCCGGCAACATGGGGGCAGATATCACGCTGGATGCTGCTGAAAATGTTGCCGCGCCGGTCGTCGCAGAAAATAACCACCGGGCGGACGTGGTATTCCTGTGCACCTCCGCTATGTCCGCCATTGACCAGGCCTGGAATTGTGTGGATAAAGGCGGTGTCATCGTCTTTTTCGCCGTACCGCACCCCGATGAAAAAGTAACGATACCGATCAACCACTTTTGGACCCGGGAAATCAGGATCATCACTTCCTATTATTGCGGCCCCCCCGATATAGAAGCGGCCATAAACCTGATCGAAACCCAGGCAATCGAAGTTGACGATTTGATTACGCGCCAGATTCCATTGCAGGATATCGCCGACGGTTTCCGGATGGTCATGGAAGGCCAGGAGACCTTGAAAGTCATTATTAAGCCCCAGCATTGATTTTGGAATTTAGATTGCAGCCTGCGACGAGCTCTGTCGAATCGATTGCGGCAGTCACAACCCGCAGAATCCCGCAATCGGTGTCTCTGAAAATGGTTGTTCCGCTTGTAACGATCAAGTTCGGGGTGAAAGGGATATGCAAATGTTTCTTCAGCACGTAGCCCTGACGTATCGCTCAGAAAAAAATTCTGATCGATTTTACAAACATCTTCTGGGTTTGGGAAAGGACGCGCCTAAAGCGTTGGCCCCATCGCTTGCGAAAGCGATTTTTAATGTTGATACTGAACTGATGATGATCAACTACCGGGGCGAAGATCTTCATTTTGAGATTTTCATTACCGGGCAACCCGATCATCAGGTTCATCAAATCGGACATGTTTGCCTGCAGGTTGATGACCCAGAAGCGTTGGTGAATAAATGCCACGATCTGGGCCTGGCGGTTATTCAAGTTCCCAAAGGCGACAGGATGCTGACCTTTATCCGTGATGATGAAAGACATCTGTTTGAGATCAAATAATGAACCCCGACGCAAGCCGCAGACATTTTCTTAAATTCTGCCTTACGACACTGAGCGGTTTCGGTTTGAGCCCGCTCATAAAAGGATGCAGCCGCAATCAGGCGGTGACTGAGCCCCGCCCGGTCGTAAAGCTAAAGCTGGAATCCCATCCGGCCATTCCAACACCTGAAGCCCGGTGTTATCTGGGCTGGCACCATGACATCGGGTACAACATTTCAGGCACTTCTGATTATTGGCGCAAAGAAAAAAGTTCCCGGGCAGAAGCACAAATTTTAAACATTTATAAAAACAAAATAGGGGCGCTGCCTGCCGTGCACAGTATTGCAGACGATTTCCTGCGCGGCAGCTACTACCCCGCAGGCGTTCTCGATGCCGCCATCAAAATGGATGTCTATCCGATGATGCGGTATTTTCCGCACACGGACTGGGAACGCATCAGCAAGGGCGAATATGATCGTCACCTGCAACGCTTTTCCCGGCAAGTCAGCCAAGCTGCAATACCCGCTTTTTTCATACCCTTTCCCGGAGCCGGGCATTATGCCGCAGATCAGCCCTGGAAAGATTGGAATCCGCAATACTTTATACCGGCCTGGAACCGCATGTATACTATCTTTGAGCAGCAGGGCGCAAACCGGTATCTTGTCTGGGGACTTCATTTAGCCAGCAGATCATCGGGTTTTGTAAACAAGAGACAATATTTCCACGTGCCGCCCGAGCAGGTCAACTGGGTGGGTGTCTCTATCTGGAACCAAACGTTCAGCCGCAGCGAGCCCTTTTTGACTTTGTTGGGGGATGACTACTCCGAATTGACAGCGCTTTATAAGACCAAGCCCTTTGCCATCTGGGAATTGGCAGACCGGCACCGGGGCTCGGATTGGTTTTATCGCTATTCCAGTAAATGGTTTGAGCGCACCTACGCGCAGATACAATCGCTTCCAATGTGCAAGCTGGTCGTTTTTTTCGATTTCCGTTGGTTAAACCAGGGTCTTGAAAATCAACTGTTTAAAAAAAGAAACATCCAAATGATCCAATCGGTTGGGAAAGGAGGATATTTTTTAACAGGCGGCAAGCGCGCGCTCATGAAGTAACATATCGAACCATGCCCATGACAATCTGATCTTGAGATCACACATTTCGGCGTAAAGGGATTGCGCATTCTAAATCGGCTCAATGATTTGGGCCTCTTTTAGTGAATCAAAAAGTGACGATTGTCAGGGTTTGGGGGGATGTTTTTGGATGGTTTGCGTTTCTGTGGGTGGAAACGGCTTGAGACTGGTTTTGGGCAAGGATGGACCCGGCTGGAACGTGAAGTGGGGGAAATTTTTGGGTCTGTTCAATTCGATATTTAGGGTTATCAGAGTGAAGGCCCCTCGAGTCCTATGTTGCGGCAAGCATCAGCAAAATCTTTTTTGACGAAGAATTGATGCAGGCGCTTGGTGAACTTATGAAGTAATTTCGGCACCTTACCGCCATAGGCATGCATGCGAATAAACTGGTTGAGCCGGTATCGCTGACTGGAATCCACATCAATGAATTGAACACCAAAAATGTGTTGAAATGATCCGACGGTGCTGTCTGGCAAGTTATGCTGGGGCAAAATTAGCTGATACGGCAATTTATCCATGTAAAAACGACAATCATCGGTTAGTATCTCCAATTTTGAGGCATTGCTGAATCCATCCACATTCATATTGATGGCATTAACACTGAAGGCCAGCCCTCCCAGGCTGATATCGACAATGGGCAACAGCTTCGGGGGTTCGGAGTTAACAATTGCAAACGCAGTTTCCTGCACCTGAAAGCGTGGGTTTTGTCTTCTGTCATTTAGCATTTTAGATATCGCTCGCTAATTTCATTTTCTCTTTTTTTAAACTGAATATGTGTACCACAAAGTAACATGTCAACAATCCCCACACTATGATATTGAACGCTTAAACTGCCCGTGCATCGATTCAATCACAAATAGCGCAAAAGGCTTGTCGCGTGGGCGCGCTTGAAGCGGTCGTAGCAGCGACATAGCGGATAAAGCACGCCTAAAACTGTCAACGTCGCCAGACCGGTCTCAACCAACCCTCCGGCCCGATACAAATTCAATGCCCAGGCAGCCCCTGACAGTAGATGAACATGCAGGATGTAAAAGAAAAGCGGCGTACGACCAAAAACCTGCAATGGATTGGCCGCTGATGGTTTATGATTCCGATACGCGGCAAACAGAAAAGCAAGCATCAGAAACATGAGACCCAATTCAAGCGCAGCAAAAGAAAGACTGGGCGGGTATTTGCTCACATGCAGCCACTGCGGTACGGAAAGGTCATAGCGGTACAACAGCATGTTGCCGTATTGGTTGAAGCCGCGAATAATAAAGAACACGGTTAAAGAAATAAGACCGGCCTTTGAAAAGAAACGGACGGGATTAACACTCTCTTTGCCCAGCAGATATTGTCCACCAACCCAGCCCAGCAGCATGTAAGCTAACCAGGGCAGTAGCGGATAAAGAACATATGCATCTTTTGTAACCGCCCCGCCCGTAATGAGGAAGGTGGCGATCAGACCCGGCCTTTGACCGTTATCGGCCCACACCGCCAGCCCTGCAAGCCCTTCACCCCCCAAAAAAAGGCCTACACTCACAGCCAGCAGACTGCGCAGACCCATTCGGCGTAATGGCACCAACAAACAAAAACTGCCCCCAATGGCATAAAGCACCTGCAGGGTGATATTTCCGCCAAAACCAAAACTCATCCAGAGAGGATCCAGCAACAAGATGAAAATACCGCGCGTGATCATATCACCGTCAATCGAGCGCTCGGTATCACCGCGGGTCTGTCTTCTGGCAACACTCAATGCCAGCACAAAACCGGCCAGAAACAAGAAAGTGGGCGCACATATATGCGTCACCCAGCGGACCATAAACTGGATTGCCGGAATTTGGGCACCGGCTGAATACCACAGGTAGGAATCTTGGGTATAGCGCCCTGCGTTGAAGGCATGCGAAGCATGATCCAGTGCCATGAGCACCATAACAATGCCGCGCATCATATCGATGGCTGGAAGGCGGGATGGGTCTTGCGCCCGTACGGGTTGTTTCGGCGGTAGATGCACTTTTGTTTGAAATCACGTCAGTCGGTTTTAGGTTAAGCTTATCACAACATAGGATTGCTTGACCGTCTGTAAAGGACAAGAGCAAGCGGTAATGGGATTTTAAGCAGAGATGAAATTTGGCATGATAATGGCATATAAATTATTAGCCCTCAGAGGCACCATTTGGATCAAAATTGGCTTTTTGCATAGCAGAATGCCTTTTTTGCCATTATTTGCATTTTTATTAATATGTTGTCAATTTTCCCAAAAAGCAAATGAATATAAAAAATTGCAAAAAAGCACTAAAGTATGTAACGTTTTTACCGATAATATAGTTAAATCGTAATTTATTTGACACGCAGAAGCTAGTGTATTAGAATTATTGTAAATAATGAGGGTTGTGCGGTCAGAAAGATTGGCAACCAATTAAAAGTTGAGGAGACTGCCATAAAATGGAAATTACCCCCAAAGACTCTGCGAATATTGAAGCTTATGTGAATCAGGTTCAGGAAAAGGATAAGGTGGACGCTGCCGCTGAGCAACCGGAAAAGCAGCAAAACAAGGCAGATACCGTCGCGCTTTCAAACGCGGCTAAAAATATCCAAGAGGCTCAAAAAAAATTAGAAGCAATACCGGATGTCCGCGAGGACAAGGTTGCCGAGCTTAAGGAACAAATCGAAAACGGAACCTACGAGATAGATGCGGAAAAAATAGCGGATAAAATGCTCAAAGATTCATTGTTTTACGATTTGACTTAAGCTCATGCTTGCCGAAGCGGCATGCTTTAAATGAACAAACAAAGGCGATATCAGGCCGGCCCTGTATCGCCTTTTGTATTATTTAGAGCCGAAATCCTGCACGCTAATGATTTTCATCCCAGATTAAATGATTGAAATAATCAGATTCCAATAATTCAGGTGCAAAAACATCTGTTTCTTCATTTAATTTTTGCGTTCAGGGTTCGATACAATTCAGACAGAATGCGTATAAACCGGCCGGATCCTCCGTCAGCAAAAGCTGACTGATTTCGCTGTCGACAACCGAATTGTATAATTTTTGTAGCGGTTGGCCGGTCGAGCGGGTGAAGTTAAAAACAGCCGCAATTAGGCGATTGAGCCTTTTTATCAGCTGTTCGCGGGTCGTTAATGGTTGAGTGATAACCGTAATTTCATAATCTGTTAAGTCTGCCTGTTCGGCAGCTGCGCGAATGGTGTCCTGCAGGTTACCGAGCTGATCAATCAGCCCCAGTTCCTTGGCAGTGGTTCCGGCCCAGACACGGCCCTGCGCAATTTTCTCGACCGCCTCCGGTTCCATATTGCGACCCTGGGCCACCCGCTGAATGAATCGCTGATAGCCCCGTTCGATCATCTGATTCATTGACTGGGCAATCAGCTCATTAAGCGGCCGGCTGGGATCAAAGGCACCAGAAAGTTTGGTGGTGCCGACACCATCACTGGTAATGCCCAGGGATTTGAGACTTTTTTCAAAAGTCGGAAAAGCGCCGAATATTCCGATCGAGCCGGTTATCGTCGTCGGTGTGGCCCAGATCTGATCTGCCTGGGCAGCAATCCAGTATCCGCCCGAGGCGGCCACAGATCCCATGGAAACAAAAACAGGCTTGCCGCTGTCGCGGGTCAGCTCGATTTCTCTGCTTATAACCTCAGATGCGGTCGCACTGCCACCACCGCTATCAACCCGCAAGACCAACGCTTTTACCTGGTTGTCTTTACGTGCACGAATGATCAGCTCCGCGATAGTGTCACCGCCGATTCTGCCGGTCGGCTGCTCGCCATCCAGGATAATGCCACTGGCCAAAATAATGCCGACTTTATCCTTTGTCAGAGAGTTTGGCATCAAAGTGGGTTTAATTATGTCTAAATATTCGTCAAATGCAATCTGCTTAAATGTTAAACCGTCTTTATCAGGGCCGACCATTTCAATCAGTTCCTGGCGCATTTGATCACGGGTTATCAGTTCATCGACCAGGCCAAGATTTAATGCGGTTACAGCAGCGTCACCATCAGCTCTTGCCAGGTAGACTGGAAAATTATTGATGTAGTCATCCAGTTGCTGAGAATTCAGGCCCCGTTGTTGGGAAATAACGCGTTTGTAATCGCCCCAAAGGACATCAAGCCAGGCCAGGTTGGCCTCTTTGGCATCATCAGACATATTATCGCGCAAAAAAGGTTCCAGGGCCGATTTATAGGTGCCTACCCGAAAGGCATGAAATTGTATTTTGAGTTTTTCCAGGGCTGTTTTATAATACTTGCGATACAGACCAAAGCCCTGCAGCAAAATGGTGCCCATCGGGCTCAGATAAAGCCTGTCGGCATGGGCCGCCAGCAGGTACTGTTGCTGATTGAATGAATCACCAAAAACGATAATTTGCTTACCACCACTTTTGAAACGCTCCAGGGCAGCCCCGATATCCTGAAGCTTGCTGATACCAGCTCTTGCCATTTTCCTGAGGTCCAGCACCATCACCTGTATGCGCTCATCATCTTTTGCAAAGTCGATCACATCAATGATGTCCTTTAAAATCGTTTCTTTTTTGGCGGCATCGCCAAAAATATCACTGGACAGCATCGTTTCGGTTTCTTGCTCAACGATATTGCCCTGGGGAGCTAAAATCAACGCAGCGCCATCGGGCACATCTTCTTCACTGTCAAAAAATATGATCGAAATCAGAAAGATAACCAAAAACAGAAACAGCAGATTGAAGACAAAGCGGCGAACGACCGTAATGCTGTTCCAAAAGAAGCTTAATAATCTGCGAACTTTACCCGGGGGTTTTTTCATGCGCGACAAACCTCATTTCGACTTTGCATTAGCAAGATTAGGTAGAACATATCATACGAAAAACGAATTTTGCCACAAAGACACAAAGCTCACAAAAAGATGAAAGCATTTTTAGTAAGGTCCGTCTTTGTTTTCTTTGTGATCTTTGTGGTTAAAAATCTACATATAATATAAATCAATTTAACACAGTTGCATAGCAACTTAATTGAATTTTGAAAAAAATAGGGCGACATAAACGTCGCCCTATGGTTATGCGTTAATTAATGTATGGCACCATTGCATCCGCGCCATTAATGAACCGCGATCTGTTTGGGTTTTTGTTCCTCAGGTTTTGGGATTTCAACTTTCAAAACGCCATCTTTAAAATCGGCCTTGATCTGATCCGCATCTACATCAGCCTGCAGATTGAACGCGCGTTTGAATCTGCCGGTTGCTCTCTCATGACGGTAGTAGTTTTCCTCTTTAACCTCATTATCATAGTTGCGTTCCCCGCTGAGCGTCAAAACCCGATTTTCGATATCAACCGAAATATCCTTTTTCTCCATCCCGGGCAACTCAGCTTTGATGACGATCTTATCATCATCATCAAACATATCCACAGCCGGGTACCAGGTACCCAGGCTCAATTCGTCATCATCACCGCTGCGGAAAAAAGGCTCATTAAACAGGTGGTTGATTCGGTGCTGCAGTGTTGACATATCTCTCCAGGGATTCCATCTGACTATGTTCATCATTTTAATACCTCCTATAGTTGGATTGAATAATTATCAGTTTTATGTCTGGCGAATACAATAAATATAAAATTGAACTTGTCAATAAAATATTTTTATTTATTATTTGCATTACTAAAATTATGTATTAGTATAAAGTAATGAACTCAGCAATTGACGATCATAGCGCAGGTTTGGGAGGTGGTGACCAATGGAATACCGTCATAAAAAGACATCGAAAAAAGAGAGGCCTTTGCCGCATCCTTCTGCTTTTGATTTAAGAGGCCGCCAATCGGTCAGGGCGACATTTAAATTGTCTCCCATGGCCATTGAAGCCCTCAGCATTGTGGCAGCCCATTTGGGTATCAAACAAAAATCGATTTTCGATCACCTGATGGAAGATGCCCGGTCTTTGATACACATTGCCCGGGAATTTGACCGCATAGCGCTGGAGGATCTGGAGCGTGTTCAAAAAACCTTTGTTTTAAGCCGTAATACATTGCAATCTTTAGAAAAAACAGCAGAACAGTTCGATGCGCCCAGAGATGCCCTGGTGGAGCTGTCCATTCAGCGGTTGCTGCCGATTATTTCAAAGGAGCGTCAAAAACATGCGGTACGTAAGGAAATATTAAATGATATCAGCAGATTTTTAAACCAGGGTCTCGAAATGCTCGCAAAATTTGAAACAGACCTCGGCAATGAGGACCCGACCACGGTGCAATTTAGCAATGCCATCAAGGCGCTTGCAGGGGCACAAGAAGCCATCCGTGATTTTGTCAATAAGGGAGATCTGATCGAAGGTTTCGATCTTGAGCAACTCGCCGTCGGCACCATGCCGGGCGATGAACAGATGGACAACGAATTAAATTAACATTCATAACCAAAGTTTAACTTTTAGGGAGGAATTTATCATGAGTAAAATAATTGGAATAGACCTGGGAACGACCAACTCATGTGTTGCCATTATGGAAGGCGGCGACGCAAAAATTATAACCAACCCTGAAGGCGGTCGCACCACGCCCTCAATGGTGGCTGTTTCCGACAAAGGGGAACGCCTGGTCGGCCAGATTGCCAAAAGACAGGCCATCACCAATCCTGAAAACACGGTTTTTGGTATCAAGCGCCTGGTCGGTCGCAAATTTGATTCTGCCGAGGTACAAAAAGACATCACGGTGCTACCTTATAAGATCGAAAAGGCATCCAATGGCGATGTACGCATCAACTTACGCGGCAAGCAACATAGTCCGGCGGAGATTTCATCGTTTATTCTGGCCAACATTAAAAAGGCAGCTGAAGCGTCTCTGGGTGAGACGGTTACCGAAGCGGTCATTACCGTACCCGCCTATTTTAACGACAGTCAACGTCAGGCCACCAAGGATGCCGGCAAAATAGCCGGGCTCAATGTCTTGCGTATTATCAATGAGCCGACCGCAGCTTCTTTGGCCTATGGTCTGGACAAGAAAACCGATGAAAAAATTGTGGTGTTTGACCTGGGCGGCGGCACTTTCGACGTTTCGATTCTGGAAATCGGCGACGGTGTTTTTGAAGTCAAAGCCACCAATGGGGACACCCATTTGGGTGGTGAGGATTTCGATCTCAAATTAATTGATTATCTGGCTGATGAATTTAAAAAGGATCAGGGCCTCGATCTGAGAGGTGACAAGATGGCTTTACAGCGTTTAAAAGAAGCTGCTGAAAAAGCCAAAATTGAGCTGTCTGCTTCCGTCGAGACCGACGTCAATCTGCCGTTTATCACAGCGGACGGCAGCGGCCCCAAGCACTTGAACATCAAGGTCACCCGCGCCAAACTCGAGCGTCTGGTCAGTGACCTGCTGGACAAACTGGAACAACCGTGCCGCACGGCTCTAAAAGATGCCGGTCTTTCTGCAACAGACATCGATTCGGTTATTTTGGTCGGCGGCATGACGCGTATGCCGGCCGTTCAGGAACGCGTTGCCAAAATCTTTGGCAAAGAACCAAGCAAAGGGGTTAATCCGGATGAAGTGGTCGCCATGGGCGCTGCCATTCAGGGCGGTGTTTTAAAGGGCGATGTGTCCGATGTGCTGTTGCTGGATGTTACGCCGCTTTCGCTGGGCATTGAAACCCTGGGCGGTGTGATGACCCGGTTGATTGAAAAAAATACAACCATCCCGGCCAAGAAAAGTGAAACCTTTACAACTGCCGAAGACAACCAGCCGGCCGTATCGGTTCACGTGCTTCAGGGTGAGCGCGAAATGTCCTCGGATAACAAAACGCTGGGGCGCTTCGAGCTGACCGGAATTGCACCCGCACCTCGCGGGACACCCCAGATTGAAGTGTCTTTTGATATCGATGCCAATGGGATTGTAGAAGTCTCGGCCAAGGATATGGCCACCGGCAAACAGCAGTCGATTAAAATAACCCATTCTTCCGGATTATCCCAGGAAGAAATTGATCGTCTGGTCAAGGATGCCGAGCTGCATGCCGATGAGGATCAGCGCAAAAAAGAGCTGGCCGATGCCCGCAATTCAGCGGATACACTCATATACGCCACTGAAAAAACCCTGAATGAATTGGGCGATAAGCCGGACAGTGGTATCAAAGCTGAAATCGAGCAGGCGATCACCAGCCTCAAAAGTGAAATCGAGGGTGAAAACAGCGCCGAGATCAAGCGACTGACAGAAGTTTTGAGCCAGGTGTCCCATAAGCTGGCCGCTTCTGCGTATCAGCAAGCCTCACCCGGCGGACATACTCAGGATGCATATTCAGCGGGCGCTCACAATTCGTCCGGCGGTTCGTCACCTGGAGTCGAAGAGGAAGAGGTTGTGGATGCTGAGTACGAAGAAGTCAAATAGGGTTTTCCTTCGGAAAAAGGTAATATCGGAAAAGCACTAGTCAAAGCGCATAAAGGGCGGTGTTCATTTTTGGGGCGCCGCCTTTTTTTATGCAGCAATGGCGCAAAAAACTCTTTATTTCATTCATAAATCCGGCTATTAATAACGTGCAAGCGTTGTTCATCTTAAAGCACGCACGGCAAGCCTTGATTAACCATTCGAGTGGTCGGTGGGGTTAAAAACAAATTTAGCACATAATGAAAAAAGCATTCAAAATAATCGGGCTCGCCATCCTGGTGGTTGCGGTCGTCGGGGTGTTTTATTTTTATGTAGGGTTGCCCGATGTAAGTGAGTTAAAAATTAAAAATCCCAGATCAACTGCCTTGATGGTTCAGCGCTACCGGGAGGCAAAGAAAGCTGATGCCACATTTCGTATCCGTCAAAAGTGGATTGAATTGAAAGCCATAC
>JAHEIW010000060.1:21854-23651 GCA_024639185.1 Deltaproteobacteria bacterium
ACGACCGCTTTCAATGACATCCCTTTAGCAAATACCCGCCTCATTGAGTACTAATTAGATTCGCCTAAAGTTACATTTTAAGTTTTTTCATTGGCATCATTTTTAAGATCCTTTTTCCTTTGATAACAACATTTAATCCGTCCTATTTTTATAGTAGCATTTCTTTTGTTAAAAACCGATAAGCAGGTTCGCCTTCGCCGAAGGCGATTGTGTATTTTCAGTTTCTTCTGGAAACTGAAAATGTAAAATCTTGTAAATCCTGTAGATCCTGTCAGGAAATAATTTCTGATAATCGTTTTACTTTTGACCAAAAATATGTAATGCAAAATAATTCATTTAAGCTGATTGCCATATGATTTATTATGTATAATGTTATTCGTAATGAGGCTTAACATAAAGTGTTCAATCTAAACAAGGCAGGCGAAAATGGCAAAAAGAGATAAAGGCGCACCTTTTGACGAATTAGATATCCCGTTGCCGTCATCAGCCGATCTGAGGGGAAGACAATCGGTTCGGGCAACATTTAAGTTATCAGCGCGGGCGATCGATGTGCTCAGCATTGTCGCCACGCATCTGGGGATCAAACAAAAATCCCTGTTTGATCATCTGATCGAAGACGCCCAATCGTTGAGCATGATCGCAAACGAGGTCGAATACGAGGCCTTTGGCACCCTGCATCGAATTCAAAAAACATATGTCGTCAGCCGGCGAACACTTTCCTGTCTGGAAGAAACATCACGCAAATTCAATACCCCGCGCGACGCACTGGTCGAGTATTCCATCCAGCGATTGCTGCCGGTGATTGCCAGAGAACGTGAGCGGCACCGCAGACGCAAGGTCATTTTAAAAGAGATAGACGCCCATCTGGCCCAGGGGTTGAAAATCCTGCAAAAAGCCCGGTCCCAGCTGGGCGAAGAAGATCCGGTTTTTGCGCGATTCGAAGCTGCGATGCATTCTTTGGCCAATGCCCAAAGCCACATCGAAAATTATGTGGAAAAAGGAAGTGTGATCGAGGATTTTTAGTTTCCCCTAATTTAATTTTTTACGCTTATGCGGAAAGCTCAAGTGAGGCACATATAACCACGTAATTTTTTTAACTGGCAAATCGGCTAATCCCGTCTCACGAGGACCTTCGGAGGGCAACGGGCCCTGCCTACTTGGGTGCCAGCATCAGCAGGCCTTCATCCGTATTCAAATCCATTCGAAAGCGTCGCAAATAATTTAAACCCAGTAGCCCCACATTAGGTTGATTGGGAAGATCCATCACCAGTGCTTTTACGTTGTTGACTTCATAGCCCTCGAGCATGATCGAATCCAAAACAACTTCAGGCGCATAAAGTTCACCGCTGGCCGTATAAACCTTACGGCGCGGATTGCGCACGGAAATGACAATTCCGAGCGTTCTGACGGTTGAAAAGGGAATGGTGACCATCGAAGCGCCGGTATCAACAATAAAATCTTGCGCAATATCCCGATTGAGTGACGCCGTCACCGGTATCTGGCGTGTGCCGGGTGCAAATTGAATAACGATCATAGACGACCGGCCTTTTAATTCGGAGATTACAGACTGCAGCCCCCTGACCTCACTGCTCATTGCCGGTGGATAATCTCTGGCTGCCAGCAGCCGTTCCGCTGTTTCCCAATCACCTTCGGCCAGAGCTAATTTTACACCGAACAAATATATGTTAGGATCATTCGGCTGCTGCTGGCCACCGCGGGCATACACCTGCCAGCCTTCCTGAATATCGCCACCTTCAAGCAACTCATTCATCCAGCTTTGATAAAGTACGGATTGGA
>JAHEIW010000008.1:0-2742 GCA_024639185.1 Deltaproteobacteria bacterium
GTAGCGCTGGTCTTTTTGGAAAGCTTGCGGGTTGCCCAGCAGCAGGCTGACTTTACCGCTTTGCAATTTAAGATCACCGTTTTGCACCTGCCGATGAAAGGCCACCATGGCCTTGACACCGGCCGGCTCATTGCCATGGGTAGCGCCGACCACGACCACATGTGTACCTTTCATCCTGGCAGCCACCTCAATACAATACGGCAGGTCACAATTACTGTGCTTCTGAAAATACGCTAAATATTCTTCCCTTGATTCTTCGGTTTGCATGTCAACCAATAACGAATACTGAAATTGCAGTCTGTTTTCAGTCGAATGTCAGGTCATCAATTCCAAATCTTTCTTTAACCTTTTTTTTAATCCATCTGACGGCTTGCGGCTTGGTTCTAAACAGCAGGGTGTCCCAACACGATCGATTGCTGAATACTTCATGCAGTTTCGAGATCCGATCGGCTATTTCAATATTGGCGCCATATGATACATACGTTACCATGGCAACGACCGAATCCGGATTATCGTTCGAGGCTTCTGCAAATAGTCCGGATATCGTTTCAACCGTTTCATCGCTGATATCCACCTTCGTTATTGCGCTGTGATCAATCAGAATGTATTTGTAGTGTTTAAATTTTTCTTCATCTGACTCCAGATGATCATCAAACGCATCGATCAGTTCTTGATCCGTCATCCGTCCCCGGGTTTCAATGATCGTACCGATACCCTCATCACATTCCTTTATCTCAACGGGCATGATAGACCTTCCTGAAGCATGGGTGAAAGATTGCTCATATTTTTGGATATTCGAATTATGGTTACGTCGTCTTCGTTCAACAGCTGCATATGAATGCACAAAACTAAAGCCGGTTTTAATCTTTAAATTTTAAGGATTTGACCATGTCCGCCAAATATTCCACCGGCATGTTTCGGCTGCCAATGACGGAAACGCCGATGAGCTTATCGTCTTTATAGGCACCGACCGCCATGGTCACCAGGTCGAATGAACGATAGCGCCAGGTAATTTCTCCATAATTAGCCTGGGTGCCATTTGACAGCGTAATGAGCTCCTGTTTGCGAATAGCGGCAACTTTAATCTGTGAATCTTTCTGATAAAGTTTCAGAAGAAATTGTCCGGTATCTTTCAAGGCCAGCCCCTGGGGAATATCCGCCACCGCAACACTAAAGATGGGGATGCCTTTGGGTGCCTTCATACTGAAAATCTGACCCGGCTCCAGGGCATGATTGGTGATAGTCAGTTTGGGGTCATATTGGACCGAGAAGCCATATTCGTTGTTGACGTATTGCCCGGGCTGCAGGCCTGAAAGCACTTTGCTGGATTTTTCCCTGACTTTTGCACGATCTTTTGGGCTGGTCTCCTGCCAGAGCGCAATGAGGTCTTCAAGCGCCTTTTGTTTCTCAATATTAACCGGCAGCGCCTTGTCTGACTTGACCGCTGGTATGATGTTAGAGCTCAAAAAGACAAAAGGGGTAAAAATATCTTTTTGATCTAAAAGGCTGGTGAAGACCGCTACGATGTTTTTCCGCGGTAAGACAATTATAAATTGTCCATAATAACCCAGGGCCGTGTATGCACCGGAACCCATCGTCCACCACTGATAGCCATAATCCATAGGTCCTTTGGTGGGGACATGCTTGCGCGTAGAGTCCTTTACCCAGCGATCAGATATGATCTGTTTGCCCTCCCACTGCCCATTGTTGAGGTAAAGAAAACCGAATTTGGCCATGTCGCGCGGGCGCATATAAATTTTGCCGTATCCAACGGTGATTCCCTGTGGATTGGATGGCCAGTTGACGTTTGAAATGCCCAGCGGTTTAAAAAGTTGTTCTTCAGCAAAAGAGAGCGCATCCATACCGGCTTTTTGCTGTAAAATAGCCGAGAGCAAAAAGGTGGCGCCGTTACAATATTCAAAACGCGTGCCCGGCCGTTCGGCCATGGGCAGATCAATCATAAACTGTACCCAGTCAGGACTGTTCTTCATTTGTTCCAAACCGAGCCAACGGTAGCGAAAGGAATCGCGGCATTCCAGGCCTGTCGTCATGGTCAACACATGCTCAAGGGTCATCTCTTTCTTATCGGAATCAAGGTTTTGCGCCGTATGCTCTGGGAAAAAATCCAGCACAGGCTGGTGCACGCCTTTGATGAAACCTTTATCAATGGCAATACCGATCAAGGCCGAGGTAACGCTTTTAGAGCAGGAGTAGATGTTATGTCGATCGGCCGCATCGCGCGGATAGTTGTAGGCGTCCAGCACGATATACCCATTGCGAACCACCAGCACGCTGTCGATCTTAAGATCATTTTGCCAGATGACGTCCAGCATATCCAGCAACAGGGCCGAGTCCATTCCCTGGCTTTCCGGGGTAGCGGTCTTCCAGCCCTGGGTCGGCCAGTAATCGGGCTTATCCCTCCCTGGACCTCCGCAACTGCATATCAGCAGAGTCGCCAGAATAAGGACACATAATTGAAACACTTTTTTTCTGATGGTGTTGTCCATCTTTGCAACTCTGATATGCGCTTTGCAGACTGTGCTTTTTATCTATACTTTGGAAAAGCCGGGTTTTAACCCGCAAGAATTCATTACGCACCTGTTTGCTGTTATTGTCAAGTTTGATTTTGGAATCATCGCTGGCGTCTGCACAGACCGCATCATAAAATTGTCCATACAATAAAATTGAGAACTTTCAAAACAACTTTTCCAGACGTAACCCTATTTACAAAAAAGTTTTCTA
>JAHEIW010000008.1:2842-70424 GCA_024639185.1 Deltaproteobacteria bacterium
TGATTTTGGAATCATCGCTGGCGTCTGCACAGACCGCATCATAAAATTGTCCATACAATAAAATTGAGAACTTTCAAAACAACTTTTCCAGACGTAACCCTATTTACAAAAAAGTTTTCTAAATACTCTTTTCGGATAAAGCAGCCAATCCGCCGATAGCTCCCATATTCATCGATTCCAGCGCAGAGCTGGGGACAATGATCAATGATCCTTTTTCTTTAAGCCCTTCAAAAAGCATATTCATACCCCTCAATTGGAGCGCAACCGGATTGTCCAGGTATTTCTGGCTGGCCTCTGCAAACTTCTCCGATATTTCGGTTTAAGCCGTACCCAGGATAATTCTGGCCTGACGCACCCGCTCGGCCGGCGCCTGTTTGCTCATGGCATCTGAAAGCGCCTCTGGAATGATGATATCTTTAATGCCAACATTTTGACAGGTAATACCCCAGGGATTTGTATGTTCGTCAAGGGTGTGTTGCAGGGCTTCGGCAATTTTATCACGATGCTGCAATAAATCGGCTAACTCATGTCTGCCAATAATGTCCCGCAGACCTGTTTGGGCAATATAGGTAACAGCATGCACATAGCGCCGGACCTCCAGGGCCGCTTTTTCAACATCCCATACCGTCCAATAGACCACTGCATCAACATCCACCGGCACCGTGTCTTTGGTTAAGGTTTTTTCGGCGCTAAAATCCGTAACGCGCACGCGTTGATCGATATAATTGTCGACCCGGTCAATAATGGGTATGATGAAGAAAATGCCAGGTCCTTTCAATCCGAGAAATTTTCCCATTCGGAGGACAACGGCTTTTTCCCATTGATCGGCAATCCGAATCGAAGCCGCGATAAACAGCAAAATCATAACACCAATGATTGTAAACTTCATAACCGACGATAATCCGGTAATGCTCCAGCTGGTGATATCAAAGTGAATCAGCGCGATGGCAGCGGCTATCGCTAAGACGATGAGCGTTATTGAAATCGGGTTGAGTCGTTTTTTGATTTCTTCATCTGAATTCAAGGTTCCACTGTCATGAACATGTTTTTTGGTTCCTTTACTTGAACTCATGACTTACCTCCTTGACTTTTTTAAGTTCATTTATCATTTCCTCAATGCTGAACCCATAACTGGAGGCGATACTGTAAAACTCAGCACAGATATTGGCGAGCTTGTTTTGACGTTCAGAATCGGGAATTTGAACGCTAACCGGTCCGATAAATGTTCCGGTACCCTGCTGGGTTTCTAAAACACTTTGAATCTCAAGTTCTTTGTAGGCTTTGTTGACGGTATTAAGGTTGACTTTGAGCTGAACGGCCAGGGCTCTGACGGTGGGCAACTGCTCCCCTACTTTTAATCTCCCGCTGGCAACCCCATAGCGAATCTGATCGATAATCTGCCGATAAAAGGGAACCCCGGATTTAGGGTCTAACTTAAATTCAATCATGGTTCTTACCCTGTCTATACAAACATATAAATATACAATTGTTTTTATAATGAAATATACAACTATGACATTAAAACACTATTGTCAAGAAAAAATGTCTTTTTTTTGTTATTTTTTTAGGGCGTTTAGCGGGGATAATTGGGAGGCATGAATCGCTAAATATCAATGGAGTGCGTTTTAGGAATATAATTATTAAAGCCAAACTGATTGAAAAACGCTTACATTTTGCTCGAGGGGTCTGGATATAATTTTAAAACCAAAACTGCTTTGTAAAGGGTTAGGTTTTGTTTGAGAGTAAGGCGCAAACCGCTTCAAAAGTGGAGCGTACACGTAGTACGTGAGCATTTTGAAGCGGTTTGTAACGCAACTATCGAGCAAAAGATAGCCCTTTACAAAGCAGTTTTAGGCTTTGCGCTGAATTTTGGGGTTAAGCTCTTCCCGCAGCCAATCCGCAAACAAATTAATTCCGATCACCAGCAGAATCAGGGCCGCACCCGGAAAAACAATCATCCACCACATGCCGGCATAGATGTAGTTTTTACCAATCGATATCATCATCCCTAAAGAGGGCTCAGTCAGCGGCACCCCCACGCCCAAAAAACTCAACGTGGCTTCGAGCATAATCACCACGGCCAGATCGATGGCCAGCACCACAAAGATCGGTGGAATGGCATTGGGCAGCAGGTGGCGCAGCAGAAGCCTCATATCACCGGCGCCGGTGGATTTGGCGGCCATGATGTAGGCATTTTCTTTGACTTCCAATACGCTGCCGCGCATGGTGCGGGCATAGCGTACCCAGCCGGCAATGCAAATAGCCAGAATGACAATCAATTTGCTGCCGCCGCCGGCAATCCCCAGAAATAAAAAGGCCAACAGGGTGGTTGAAAAGGAAAACAGGGTGTCAGCCAGACGCATGGTGATCGCATCGATCCAGCCGCCATAGTATCCGGCCAAAAGCCCGATGATCACACCGAAAGTCCCGGCGATCAACACCACACTGAAACCCACGACCAGGGATGTGCGGCAGCCGAAGATGATGGTGCTGAAAATCCCGCGCCCCTGATCGTCAGTGCCCAGCAAATAAGGCGTCTGTCCCTCTTCCATCCATAGCGGCGGGGTCAGAAAATGTTCCAGGGTCAGGGTTTCAAGATCATAGGGATTTTGAGGTGTAATCCAGGGCGCCAGCAAAGCCGCCAAAATAAACACCACCAGAATGACACACCCCAAAATGGCAGAGGGATCGTGCAAAAAGCTGTGCAGCATTCTGGATTTAATGCGTCTGTTACGCATAACGAATCTTGGGGTTGATCACCGCGTAAAGAATATCGACGATGATGTTCATGGTAATGATGACCACTGCCGCCAGCATGATATAGGTGACTATCACCGGTTGATCGTTTTCGCGGATGGAGGTCAGCAGCAAATTGCCCATCCCGGGCCACTGAAAAATGGTTTCGGTAATAATGGAAAAAGCGATCAATTCGCCGAATTGCAAACCAGTGATGGTGATTACCGGAATCAGGGCATTGCGCAGGGCATGTTTGAAAATCACTTTTCTGGGCGACAGACCCTTGGCCCATGCGGTTTTAATGTATTCTTCGGTCAACACCTCACGCATACCCGCGCGGGTCAGCCGTAAAAGTACCGCCAGCTGATACATGGCCAGTGTCAGGGCGGGCAGGATCAGATGACTGATACCATTGAGATTTAAAAATCCGGTGCGCCAGAAGCCCACCTGCGTCGTCTCGCCGCGCCCGAAGGGCGGTAATATCCCCAGGTAAACCGCAAACACCATAATCAATAAGATACCCATTAAAAAAGTGGGGATGGAAATACCCCCCAGGGAACCGGCCATTATCAGCCGGTTACGCATCGCATAGGGTTTCAGTGCAACCAGAACACCCAGGGCCACACCGACTATAAAAGATAAAATAACGGCCGTTGATGCCAATTCGAAGGTGGCCGGAAAGCGCTCCAGGATGAGCCCCAAAGCCGGCACCCGGGTCACATAGGATATGCCGAAATTGCCCCGGGCTGCATTGGCCAGAAATCGGACATACTGCACATGCATGGGCTTATCCAGGCCCAGGCTGCGTCGCACTTCTTCAACTTCATGAGCGGTGGCATAGCGCCCCGCCAATGTAATGACCGGATCCCCCATAAAGCGAAAAACGATAAAACATAAAAGGGACGCCACAAGCAGGACGACAATTCCCTGAATCAGTCTGCGTGCAATATAAGTGGCCATGGTGGTGAATACACTTTAAATGGGTTTGATTACAATAAAGTCATCAGGTTGTCGGATTGACTTTAGTTATAGGCTCACTGGAGTAATGGAGTATTGTAATAACCTAAAAAATGATATTGAACAGCGTAATGTTCAGGAGACTCTATTACCCAAATCATCCAGCCAATTTTAACGGAACCAATTCTTTTTCCGAACAGAATGATCTTCGAAATTTTTTAATGTTAGGTCGGGGCCGCAAGATTCCGGCCCCGACTTCGGGTTGCGGCTAAATTATTTTGAGATTTCCTTATACACCATCCAGCGGTCCGGCCGGGGTTGAAATTTGATGCCCTTGCCTTTTTGAATGGCATACAGGTCTTCCTGGTAGTGCAGCGGAATCCAGGCGATCTTATCGACCATGGCCATCTTGTTGAGCTGCTGCAGCACCTTGCCGCGTTCCTGCGGATTGACAATATCAGCAGTAGATTTCAGCAGTTTATCGATATCCGGATCGCTGAAATTGGCACCGTTGAAAAACCCATGACCGGTTTCATCATCGCGGGTATGGGCCAGCTTGAAATAGGTGCGTCCCATGTCAAAGGTGCCGTCAAACCAGCCGATTAAATAAAAGTCCAGCTTGCCACCGGTCACTTCCGGAAAAAAGACCGACTTGGGTTTGACATCCAGCGTCGTTTTTATACCGACCTTAGCCAGGTATTTGGCCACAGCCTCGGCTATTTGGGCATCCTGGACATAGCGGTCATTGGGACCGGACAGCGTAATTTCAAATCCCTTTTCATAACCGGCTTCTTTGAGTAGCTTTTTGGCTTCCGCCGGATCGTATTTGAGCCGTTGAATATTGCCGTTATAGCCGATGGTGGGTGGATCCGGGATCTGGGCCGCCGGAGCCGCGTGGCCGCGCATCACCTTTGCGATGATCTCATCTTCATTGATGGCCATATACATGGCTTTGCGAACCCGGATATCAGCGGTCGGGCTGCCCGGCTTGTTGTTCAATGCCAGAAAGATTGACCGCCGCGCGGGCCGGCTGACCACATCCAGCTTGGGATTCTTGACAATCTTATCGAACAGTTCCACCGGCACGCCGGTAACGATGTCGACCTGGCCAGAGACCAGCGCGGCAAAGCGGGTGGAAGATTCAGTAACCGGACGAATTTCAACCGTTTTTAGCGGCGGGGCGCCTTCCCAGTAATCGGCGTTGGCTTCCATCCGCACGTAGGAGCCTTTGACCCATTCCACCAATTTATAAGCCCCGGTACCGATGGGTTTGACCATCACCTCCCCGGAATCGCGGGATTCGGTGGACTCTTTGTCCATAATAAAAACCTGATGCATGTTGTTGGCAAACCAGGGAATCGGCTCCTTGGTTTTAATGACCACCGTAAAGTCATCCAGTGTTTCCACGCCCGTAATCGATTTACCGGTGTTAATAAACTCGGAAACATCCGGATTGCTTAAACGCTCAAATGAGAACTTGACATCGGCGGCCGTAAAGGGGTTGCCGTTATGGAATTTAACACCTTTGCGCAGATAAAACTTCCAGGACAGCTGATCCAACCGCTCCCAGCGCTCGGCCAGAGCCGGTGCCAGGGTCCCATCCGGGCCTTTGCGCTGCAGCAGGCCGTCAAAAAAGTTGGCCATGTATTGCAGACCGGCATCGGAATCATCCCCATGGGGATTCATCATCCGCGGCGGTGTATCCTGGGCAACCACCAGAGAAGAGGCCGCCAGTACAGAAGCGCTCGATGCGAATACCATCACCGCAACAGCGATGGCGATAAGTAAATAACATGTCTTTTTCATTGATGTTCCTCCTTTCCAATTAATTACACATTGTTTATGTGTTTCCCGGTATACCGCGAAGTCTGTGGCCTTGCGATGCCCCATAAAACCGGGAAGCTATTCCCCTCACCCAATGCTGCATTACGCCAATGATCTAGTACGAAGATCTTCAAGTAAAAATTAAATGGATAGAATACATTTATAATCATACAGCAAAATCCTTTTTAAAATTTGAAACGCTCAATTTAGATTTAATATAGATAACAGGCAACCTGGTGATTGCTGCCAATATCCTTTAACTCCGGTACCTTTTGGTCACAGACGTCCATGCGATGCGGGCACCGCGGATGAAACGCACAGCCGGACGGCGGGTTGATCGGGCTGGGCACATCGCCTTTTAAAATCATACGTTCCTTTTTTACCCTGGGATCCGCCACCGGAATCGCCGACAAAAGCGCCTGAGTATAAGGATGCTTAGGAATCGCGTAGACGTTATTATAATCTGACAATTCCACAACCTTGCCTAGATACATCACCGCAATGCGATCACAGATATGTTCAACCACTGCCAGATCATGGGCAATGATAATATAGGACAGATGAAATTCTTGCTGCAGATCGATCAGCAGGTTGATAATTTGGGCCTGGATGGACACATCCAGCGCGGAAACCGGTTCATCGCCGATGATCACCTGGGGATTGAGGGCCAGCGCCCGGGCAATGCCGATACGTTGGCGCTGGCCGCCGGAAAATTCGTGGGGATAACGCCGGCCCTGCTCAGGCCGCAGGCCGACTTTCTCCAGCAAGTAGGCGATCCGCTCTTTTCTTTCAGCCCCCGGATACATGTCGTGGATTTCCATGGGATCCCTGAGAATATGATTGACCGTCATGCGGGGATTCAGTGAAGAATACGGATCCTGAAAGATCATCTGGATTTCTTTTTTAAGGGCCCTTAATTCGGATGTGCTCAGGGCGGTGATGTCAGTCTCCCCAAAGCGGACAGTACCGGCAGTCGGTTCGATCAACCGCAAAACGGCCAGACCGGTGGTGGTCTTACCACAGCCGCTCTCTCCGACAATGCCAAGTGTTTCCCCCTTTTGAAGGGTGAGGGAAACGCCGTCAACCGCGTAAACATAGCCAGCGGTTCGCGAAAGCAGCCCTTTCTTAATGGGGAAATGGACTTCTAAATTTTCAACTGACAGCAGTGTTTCCAACCCAAAATCCTTCTTTTTAGAGGTGGTTTCAAAACCCTTTTGGGGTTCATTTTGCGGCCTTTTGCTAAAAGCGCTTAGCAAAGTGGAGCGCAAAATCTTGAACTGCTTGAGGGTGCTGTCCCGAGTTTTCAAGATTTAGCGTAATGAGTTTAACGCTTTTCAAAAGCTGCAAACCAACAAAAAAGGGATTTTGAAACGGCTTCCAGCTTAATATAAAAAACATCTGACCCAGTGGCCATCGCCCAGGTCTGTCATCTGCGGCGGATTTTGATTGCAGACCCCCATGGCATGCGGGCAGCGTGGCGAAAAATGGCAGCCCGCAGACAAATCATATAAGCTGGGCACAATACCCGCTATTTCTTGAAGGCGCTGACGGCCATGCTGTGACCGCTCCCCCAATTTTGGAATCGATTGCAGCAAGCCCTGGGTATAGGGGTGTTTGGGGTCTTCAAAGATGTCAATTCCTTTGGCTTCTTCCACCACCTTACCGGCGTACATCACAATGACACGTTGGGCGATCTCGGCAATCACGCCCAGATCGTGGGTAATCATCATAACAGCCGTATCATAATCTTCTCTGAGCTGCAGCATCAAATCCAGGATCTGGGCCTGAATGGTCACATCCAGGGCGGTGGTAGGCTCGTCGGCGATCAGTATTTCCGGGTTGCAGGCCAGCGCCATGGCGATCATGGCGCGCTGGCGCATTCCACCGGAAAGCTGATGCGGGTATTCATGCACTCTTTTTTCCGCAGCGGGTATCTGAACCTTTTTCAACATCTCAATCGAACTGTTCCAGCTGTCGCTTTTGGATTGCTTTTCATGCAGGATAAACATTTCCGATATCTGATCACCAATAGTATAAACCGGATTCAGGGAGGTCATCGGCTCCTGGAAGATCATAGCAATGCGTTTACCGCGAATCGTGCGCATCTGCTCCATGGACAGCTGGACAATATCGGTGCGGTCAAATAGTATCTGGCCCTGGACAATTTTGCCCGGTGGCTCAGGTATCAGGCGCATAATGGACTGGGCTGTTACGCTTTTACCGCAGCCGGATTCTCCCACAATGCCAAGCACCTCACCTTTGTCGACATGAAAGGTGACATCGTCCACCGCTTTGGCAACGCCCTCAAAGGTAGAAAAATGGGTTTTGAGATCTTTGACTTCAAGCAGGTGAGAGGGTTCGCTCATGTGTCCTTTCGAATATGGTTTTAATCGAATATGAACAAAAATGATAGGGGTAAATAGTGGACGCTAGAAAAGGTTAAATGCGCGATTTAACTTAATTAGCACTACATCAATACCTCTGCGGGTCGCTGTGTGTCAATAGAAATAAGCCCAAAACAGCGCCGAATTCGGCCTCCAAATAGTTATCGACTTGAAGAGATCTATAGATATCTTTTTCTATTTTTTAGAAATGATTGTTTGAGAAAAGATAACCAAACTGGTCTAAAGATTTTTAGATATTGTTCGAGGGAAGGCGTGAGCCGCTTCAAAAGCGGAGAATTCAAAAACTCACAATTTAGATTACGTTAATTTGGCCTTTGGTTTTTACTTTGACAATAAATTGCGAATAACCCTATTTTTTTTAAGTAAATGGCTTTAGCAGTGCTTAGATTTTGTCTGATAGCCCCGCCATTTGGCGGGATTTCACATCTGATCTTAGTACATTAAGGTGTTCAACAAGCGTGAATTTATAGAACCTATCTTAAAAATAGTAGATCGCGTCCAAGGGCAAGGCGAAAACCGATTCGAAAGTGGAGCGTACACGATAGTACGTGAGCATTTCGATGTGATTCATAACGCCGCTATCGGGCAAAAGATGAGTGCTTTTAAAGCAATTTTAGATGTTTTTCAACAGCTTGTTGGCCGGCGAATGCTCCATGGCTTCGCTGAATCCCTGTAAAGCATCTGAAAGTGCCTGGTATTCCGCCGTATGCGCCACAGGAATATCCTCGGTTCCCTGTTGATCAAGCGCCTCCAGAACAGACTGAATCGACAGTTGATTGATGTCCCGGGCGGGCTGGTAGGCAAACTCCTTGTCGGTCTCGGTGCGAATTTCTGATACCAGGCGACTTTCGACCAGCTCGAATAGAATTTTATGTACCAGGCGGATCGGTATTTCCAGCAATGATGAAATTTTAGAATCGGTGAGGGGTTTGTCACCATTTGAAAATTTGTTAATTAACAGGTGCATAATTTGCAAGGTTAATAATTTTTTAAAGCCCGGGCTGACCTTAAGGCTGTCGGGCTCATACTCATAGGTATCCACATTTTGGTTGGCAAAAGATAATTCAGCACCGAAAAGAACAATCCACCAGCTGATCTGGAGCCACAATAGAAAAAGCGGCAGGGCGGCAAAACTACCGTAAATAGCATTGTATCTGGCGGCACCGATTTGAAAACTGATGTACAACCCCTGGGCAATCTGGTAAAGCGTTCCGGCGACCACCCCGCCGAGGAAACCGGCTTTGAATTTGACCCGAGTATTCGGCATGATCAGATAAAGAACCGTAAACAAGATCCAGATCAATACGTACGGTATAAGTTTCAGTAAAAAAGAAATCAGGGGACTCAAAACGCCCAGCAGGGCAAATTCCTGGGTGAACTGCGTCACCCGGGTGGTAATAAAAACCGTTACCGAGCCGCTCATCAGGATTAGAATCGGAGCAATCAGCATGATCGACAGATAGTCGCTGAATTTTCGGCCCCAGCTGCGATCTTCTTTTATTTCCCAGATATCGTTAAAGGCCATTTCAATGTGCCCCAGAACCTTGAGCACAGACCAGAACAGAACCAGCAAACCGATACCGGCAATCAGACCGCCCCGGGTCTGTTCGAGCAGTGAATTTGCAAAATTGATGACCTGGCCTAAAATTTCCTCCTGTCCGGCAAATTTGTCAAAAAGCTCTTTTTCCAGCGTTTTTTCGAAACCAAATCCTTTGGCCACGCCGAAAAACATGGCCACGATGGGCACGATCGAAAGCAGGGTGTAGAAGGTCAAAGATGATGCCCGCAGCAAGCAGCGGTCTTCATCGTAGCTGCGAATCGCCAGGAGAATGATTCGCAATTGCCTGAGCAAAAAGGATTTACCGAATGGCAAATCGGCCAGTCGAATCCGCCAGATATCAACCCGGAGAAAAGCCAAGAATTTGGTTATATATTCTAAAATCTTTTGCATAAGGGCGGGCTTTCTTTTTAACGCTTAAGGATTCGAGCTACGGCAACCTGGCTAGTTATATTCTATACCGGACTAAAAATACCACGAAAACACGAAAAAAGGAAAGCATGAAAATAAAAACTAACTTTCGCGTTTTTGTAATTTCGTGCTTTGGTAGTAAAAAGAGTTCAGCTTTGAAAGCCAAAAACAGCAAGCAGGTGTTGAAACTGCATTATTTTACACTTTTGAGCACCGCATAGGACTTCATAAATGCCGGAAAGCCGGCAGTCGGTATCAGCAACAGCAATGCATGCTTGATTTCATCTTCGGCGACACCGGCTGCGGCTGCTTTGCGAATGTGGGTTTCAAGGGCTCGCATATGATTGCAGGCAGCGGAAATCGCGATTTTGATCAGCCAGCGGGTTTCTTCCGGTAGCGGTCCGCCTTTTTCATGAACTTCTTCACCCAGAGCCGCATGCTTTTCATGGATCCCGGGAAACTCTTTTTTGAACTCGCTGAAAATTTTGTGAACATCTTTCATAGTGTTTTTCCCCTAATGCTGTTAGCAACAGGTTATTTACAAAACAAGGCCTTATTATGAGTCGCTGCCAATATGCTGACAACTGAATGCTGACCTGAAACTATGGAAATTCTGATATTCAATAAACTTGGATAGACTAAAATAGGCCGGCGTCAATCTGATGTCAGGTGCCGACGACGATGCCGCCGTCAACCCGCAAGGTTTCGCCGGTAATAAAACCGGCTTCATCGGATGCCAAAAAGAGATAGGCATTGGCAATATCAAGCGGCTGCCCCATGCGCCCCAACGGCGTCCTTGCCTTCATGCCATCAATGATTTTAGGCGGCATAGCGGATAAAATGTCAGTGGCCGTAAATCCGGGCGCCACCGCATTGACACGAATATTGTAGCGGCCCAGCTCACGCGACCACACCTTGGTCATGCCGATCACACCGGCCTTGGTGGCCACGTAATTGGTCTGGCCTAAATTCCCGTCGATGCCGACAACGGATGTGGCATTCAGGATCACACCGCTCCCCTGCCGGATCATGATCGGAGCCACGGCCTGGGTGCAATTAAAGACACCTTTGAGATTAATGGCGATCACCAGATCAAAATCCGCTTCGGGCATCTGTTTTACCAGTTCTCCTTCTTTAACCTTTACCAGCAAACCATCGCGCACAATCCCGGCATTGTTGACCAGCACATCGATCCGACCGGATGCATCCATTACATTAATCATCCATTTTTCAACTGACGCTTTATCGGTCACATCCACCCGGAAAAATTCAGCATTATGACCGATTTCATTGATGGCTGCTTCACCTGCATTCTGATCCACATCACAGATCACGACATGGGCCCCTTCTTCGGCAAAGCGCTCCGCTGTAACCTTGCCAATTCCGGCCGCACCGCCGGTGATCAGACAGACTTTATCCTTTAAACGCATGGGCTCCTCCTCTTGTTAAATCATATAATGGTTATGATATCTTTCACTGTTTTTTTGTTATGAGCCTTATACACGAATTTGCGCGGGCTTCGCGGGCGATTATTCATGTAGCGGCCAAATCGAAAAGTCTCCGACTCCTCAAATGACTATAGGGGCTCAAACGCCAGAAAGGTCTCCTCTTTATCGCCTACTTCCGTATGCAGATATTTGACTTTCAGCGGCATGCCGACTTTGATGTCTTCCGGTTTGTTGGGATCCAACCCTTCGATACGCGCATCCACCCGCCCACCCTCTTCCAGCTCCACAACACCGGAGATATAGGGATTTTTGCGGTTGTAGCCCTGGGCAATCATAAAAGGCGGTGCAATGGTGATGCAGGTAAATGCGGCCAAGCGCCCGGTGCCTTTCATCTCGACCCATTCCATATCGGAACTGAAGCATTGGACACATATAGAGCGCGGGGGCACATAGGCGGCTTCACATTCGGTGCATCGCGACCCCATCAACTTTTCTTCTTTCAGGTACTGCTCATAGGTAATATCGCTAAAGGATTTTTCTTCCATTGCTTGTCTCCTTTCATCAACGGTTCAAAAGTTAGTGTCCTGGGGTCAGTGTTTACGGCCGCTGGCTTCTCGCCACTGGCAGCTGGCCGAAATTCGGTAGCCAGCAGCAAGCAGCCAGTAGCCGACAGCCGGTAGTCTCTGAGCCTTTTAACTTTAAACCTTTGAGAAACATTATTTTCTTTCTAAAATCGTGAACGTGCAGGTTCCGCCGGTGCCACCCAGATTGTGGGCTGCGCCTATCCGCAAATCGCCGGCCGGCACCTGCCGTGCGCCGGCCAGGCCGCGCAGCTGGGTCCAGACCTCATAAAGCTGGGAAATCCCGGTAGCCCCGACCGGATGCCCCTTGCATTTGAGCCCGCCGGATGTATTGATGGGCTTGATACCGTCCAGCCGCGTCGCCCCGTCGGCAATGGCCTTGTAGCCCTGGCCGGGTTTGAAAAAGCCCAGATCCTCGACGTGCACCAGCTCTGCGATCGAGAAACAATCATGCACTTCGGAGAACTGGATGTCATCCGGCGTCAATCCGGACATCCCGTAAGCCTCCCGGGCCGCATAGCGCGTGGCTTCAAAATAAGTCAGATCGTCACTGGCATGAAAACCCCGTCCGCTGCCCTGCCCCAACCCGGCCACAAAAATCGGATCGTCGGTAAAGTTTCTGGCGATCTCTTCAGCCACCAGCAGCATGCAGCTGGCCCCATCGCTGATCGGGCAACAGTCAAAAAGGTGCATGGGCCAGGCAACCACCGGATTGGCCCGCGCATCAGCCAGAAAATCTTTTTCGGTCTGCCAGTCCGGTGCGGCGCCCTCCCTCTTTTGCAAGCTCTCCTTTTTTTTGTTCATCAGATCCGCGATGGTAACCGGAAACTGGGCTTTGGGATTCAGCGGTGCATTGTTGTGGCTTTTGATCGTAATATTCATCAGATGTTCACGATGGGCGCCGTATTTTGCAAAATAGGCCGTGGCCACAGCGCCAAAAACACCGGGAAAGGTAAAACCGGCCCGTCCTTCATAGGGCACCGTCGCCAGTGCCAGTCCCTCGGCGACCTCCTCGGTGGTGCGTTTGGACATCTCCTCCACACCGCCGACCAGAACCATATCGTAAAATCCGGAGGCAATCGCAAAAACACCCTCTCTGAAGGCCAGCGCACTGGATGCACAGGCACCTTCGGTGCGGGTCGCCGGCTTGGGTGCAATGCCCACCAAATCCGATATGATCGGCCCCCAGTGAGCCTGATGCATAAAATAATCATTGCTGAAATTGCCCAGATAAAGGGCATCAACGTCTTTGGGATCAAAACCCTTGTCCACCGAAACGATCAATTCCCGGAAGGCATCGGCAAACAGATCTTTGGAATCCTTATCTCTAAACATGCCGAATTTGGACATACCCGCCCCGACGATGGCTACGCCTCGGCCGAGTTTCCTGTTTTTTTTCATTACATCCATCTCCCTATTTTACGGTTATGATTTACGTTTGGGGGCAAGAAAATCGTGAAAAAGTTATAAAACCCATATGCACTTCACGTTAATGTAAAGGGTAGAGAATTCGGCCGGTTGTGGTAAAGCCATTAGCAGGAATATATTTTTATATCAACAATTTTGCAAGTGCCGAATATGGATGCAAAAGTAAAACCATTTTTTGAAACGGATCCTTGCGGGAGGGCTCCGTTGACACCGATGAGAAACTTTTGTTAACGTGCGATTAAGCAGTGCCAATGGAGAGTTTGAAATGATTGTAAAATCCGGGACCTTAAAACTTGCTGACCCGTTCATTACCGAAAAAGGAGAAGTGCTCAAGGAAGCTGTCGTAGCCTATGAAGCATATGGACAAGAGGGGAAACCGACAGTATTCATCACGCATGGTGGACTGAGCAGCCATCATGCGGCCGGTCGATATACGCCACAGGACCCCTTACCTGGATTCTGGAACGATATCATCGGCCCTGGAAAAGTAATTGACACCCATCAGTACCGCGTTCTGACTGCCAATTCTCTGGGAAGTATGTATGGTTCTGCCAGCCCCTTAACAAGCAATCCGGATACCGGCAAGCATTACGGCCCGGACTTTCCAGAAATAACGCTCATCGATATGGTTCGTTTTCATAAGGCCTTTCTGGATCAGATGGGCGTCACAAGACTTGCAATGATTGCCGGACCCTCCATGGGTTCTTTACAGGCCCTTCAGATGGCGGCCCTTTATCCGGATTACATCGATTCCGTCGTTGGCGTTGCAACAGCAGGCAGAATGACACCATCCGGGATGTGCATCCATCATTTTATGATTAATGCACTTCAAATGGATCCGGCGTTTAATAACGGTTGGTATGAAATTGGAACTCCCAAATTAGGGCTTCACTTAATACAACAAGTTGCCAGAATATATTATACCCATGAGCGCTTTGTTAAAGAAAGATACTGGGATTCAGTACCGGAAGGCAAAGATTCGCAAGCCAAAAGAAGTCTCAACGCCAGGGATTATTTGCTTACTGGAGTCGAAGAGCAAATAGAGGGTAGAGATCCGAATTGCTATATCCGGGTTCTGAATGCGATTAACAGCTATGATCTGGGAAGCGATGTGGGAGACTATGAAAAAGGGGCTCAACGCATAAAATGCCCGGTTTTGCTTATTAATTTTTCTACAGACACCGAATTTCCGCCCTACTGGGCCGAGGAACTCTCAGAGATACTCAACCGAAAAAATCCGGGTCAGGCTCAAGTTAAAATAATAGATTCCATCTGGGGGCACATGGGGTGTGTTCAAGAAGGGACGGCCATTGCCAAACATATAAGGCAATTTTTATGCAGATAACCAAAGCAGTTTGGAAGCAGATTTACTGAAATCATTTAATTAAGGGGTCGGGGAGATTTTCTTAACACGTTCGCGGCATGAATCATCTGAGACTTCATCGTGTAAACTCATGGTAAAGGAAGTGCAGCGGAAGCTTTAGCGCGCAATCAAGACCCTAATCCGGCAAAATTTGCCGTGTCACGGTGACATCTGTTATTCCTGATCCTCCTCTTTTCCGGTTTTTTTTTCCTTTGTCAGTTTTTCAAATATCCCCTGAAATGGATTTGCTTCCATCAGGTTTTTTTGAGCCACCTCGGAAAAGCCCATTCCCATATCCAGCCACTTTTTAAACTGGTCGTCCATCGAGCCTTTGTAAGCCAGATAACTTTTGAAAGCTTGCTGGAGATAATTCTCAAAAAAATCCACCAGCACGTTGTCGCCATACTGAATGATCATATAAAGGAGTGGCACCGGCAGCAGTACGTTTTTATTTTTAGCTTCCTCCAATACAATCTGGGTCAGGATAAAGGCGGTAACATCTGCTTTGGTTTTGGCGTCGATGATCTCTACCTGTTGACCATTGCGGATGCGCTCGGCAACTTCATTAAGCGTCACGTACCTGCTCTTTTTGGTGTCGTACAATCGCCGGTTGGCATATTTTTTTAGCAGAATTTTTTCAGGCATTTTTGCTTTCCTGTTGATTGTTACATTGCAACAATATTTTATTGTTTAACATTCCAGGCTTTTAGAATATAACATGTTTAAATATTATTTTATAATTATTTCAATACAATATAATATATACAAAAGTATCCGAAAATAAAAAAATAAAAACTTTTTTTGTGCAGTGCACAATTTTTTATTGACAAATCAAATTCGCACCATCATAGTACGTCTCAAATGGCCAAAACACAAATTTCTAATAGTAGGAGGAAACTTTAGCATGGACTCAAGTCAGATTGCAAAACAAATGATCGATTTTCAAAAATCAACCTTTGACAACATGTACAATTCCATGGTTATGCTTCAGGACCACACGGAAAAATTAGCCAGCACGCTTGTTGAGCAGGCCACCTGGATTCCAGAGGAAAGCAGTCGTGTCATCACCCAGTGGACAGAGACCTTTAAAACGGGTCGCAATGACTTTAAAGTCGCAATGGATGATATCTTCAGCAACATGGAGCAAATGCTGACAGCCGAAAAATAAGCCCGCTCGCAAATTTAAAAAATCACCCCATAGAAAGGAAGTACCCATGATGGATCAAAAACAAATCGCAAAGCAGATGATTCAGTTTAACAAAACCGCTTTTGACAACAGCTTTAACGCCATGACCATGGTATACGAACAGAACGAGAAAATGGTCGGCACGTATCTGCAGCAGGCTACCTGGATGCCCGAAGAGGGTCGCAAAGCCATCGAAAACTGGATGCAGTCGTACAAAAAAGGCTGTGAAGATTTCAAAAAACTGGCGGACGAAAATTATCAGAAAGTAGAGGCGTTTTTCGCCGGTTCTGGAGAATAAGACGTTATCAAGTCAAGACGGATACATGCAAGGTTCATGGCTTTCAGGCCATGAACCTTGCAGTAAATTTGCATAGGAGTGGCGCCTTATGAACGAACACAAAAAACCTTCTGACTATTCATCATTTCTGGCCCAGACCCTCGACAAAAACGCTACTGCAGTTTATCAACTCGTTAACGCCACCCAAAACTACCTCACCGGGCTCTCCAAATATGCCGGTGATTTCATGATTCCTTATCTGATTTCCACCAGCTATTTTAAAAAAGTGGAGGATGAAAAACTATCGCAAACCTCCCCGTTGGATAGTCTTGCTGCATACCTGAAGCTATTGGATTTCAACCTTAATATATTCAATCGAGGCTTTTTCGGCGGTCTGGCATCCATCAACGGCTATGCCCAATTTGAAATGGGCAGTTTCATTTCCGCCGTTTATAATACCTTTTTGAATATGGAAGGCGAAGATCTATATACCTTCGCCGAGCGCCAGGCGCGCCTAATGGACCTGGTCGTAAATATCTACCCCCAGGCTATCCAGGCCATTGAACCCGAGTACGGCTTTCATTTTGAACGCGGAGAGCATAAACTGGTGGCAGAGACGGACCATTTTTACCTTTACCGAATCTCTCCCACAGATAAAACAGTAAAAATAAAAAAATCCGGAAAACCGGTTATCATTATCCCCCCGTATGTCCTGGGCGCCAATATTCTGGGCTTTTTGCCCGGTGAAAACAGAAGTTATGCGCACTGTTTTGCCAACCGCGGAATTCCCACATATATCCGCATTTTAAAAGACATCGCAACCACAGAAGCCCTCCAGGTCATGACCGGGGAAAATGACGCCCGCGATACCCGGCTGTTTTGTGAGACCGTCAAGCAAAACCATGGCAAACCGGTTACCTTAAACGGCTATTGCCAGGGCGGATTTTCGGCATTGTGCAATCTGCTTTCCGGCGAGTTGGACGGGCTGGTGGATGCATTTATTACCTGTGTGGCTCCCATGGATGGTACGCGCAGCAAGGGGCTGGCAAATTTTCTAAAAACCCTGCCCCGGCGGTTTAACGACCTGACCTACGGCACCAAGACGCTGCCCAACGGTAATCGGGTAGCAGACGGCAAATTGATGGGCTGGGTCTATAAGCTCAAGAGCATCGAGAGCGAATCACCGATTTCCGCATTTTACCGGGATCTGATGATGTTCGCCCGGCAGGGCAAGAAAAATATTCAAATTAGCAAAACCGCGCAGGGCCTGAATTTTTGGCTGAACAATGAACGTTTCGACCTGCCTCTGGAAATCACCAAGCTGAGTTTTGCCTCCTATAACGTTCCGATTTCAGGTGATGGGACGCTTCCGGTCAAATTGTTTGACAAAAAACTCAATCTAAAGCGCCTCAAAGAGATGGCCATCCCCTGGCTAATTTGCTACGGCGAAGGCGACGATCTGGTGGAAAAAGAAACCGCCCTGGCTCCGCTGGACTACATCGAGGCTGAAGTCACTCCTTTCCCAAAAGGGCACGTGGCCATGGCAACCTCGTGGTCCGACCCCAAATCGGCCTGTGCCCTGCACACGCGGTTCGGAGATGGGAACTGGCGCGGCCCGGTTCGCTTTCAGCTGGATCTGGATCGCTCATCTTCAAAGTCCCGGTCACAGAAAGGGCCCGCAAAGACCAAAGGGAAACGCAGCAATGGATAGGCAGTTTCTTGAATTCCTGGGAAGTTTTTTTCTCAATGCCGCCAAGGGTCAAAAACAGCTCGAAGATATGACCCGATGGATCGGCGACGGATTCAGCGGTTTCGACGACTTAACGCGCATGTTTCGCAAATTCTATGGCATGAATGCGCTGCCGCTGGCTTCACCGGATTACGCCAGGGCCTGGGAAAAGGCATCGGAAAATTTCAAGAAATCCTATCATGAGTGGTTGAATCTCATGAACGTCATTCCCCAAAGCGAGTATAACGCCCTTAAGAAAAAATGCGAGGCTCTCGAAGAAAAAGTCGCAACCCAGGATAAAACCATCCAACATCTGCGAGATCTGCTATCTGAAAAAGGCCTGCCTTATGCCGATGCGGTAAAGGGATTTACCGAAATGATGGAGCAGCAGGGACACCAGTTCCAGGAACTCATGGACAGCGTGGGAAAGGCCTTTACAAAGGAATGATTTTCTATTTCCTGGGCGGTATTGTTTGGGTGGTCTGAGCACGGCCTGAACGCCCTGAATCATTACGCCGTTTGTCATCAATTCAACTGTGGCAGCATGCCTTCGACGCCTACCTAAAACCAGGAGCGGTGGCTCCAGATATCCTGCTCCAGGTCTTCTTTGTCCTTTTGAAGGGTTAGATACATGGAAGCGTTCTGGATGGCCAGGGCACCTTGATGGGCCAGGGCTTGAACCAGGGTAACAAAATCCTGCGGAAACTCCCGTTTAATTTTGGTATACAGCCGCAACACCCCGATAATCTCATCCCGCGACTTAATCGGCGTAACGATCATAGAGACGATGCCTTCCTTCTTCATCTCTTTTTTGTATTGTATGCGTTTGTCTTTGGTTGCATCTTTGATCAAAAGGGTTTCGCCTTGAAGCGCCTGGGTGGCGCTTTGGGTAGCCGATACCGGCCCCTTGTTTAAAAATTCATCACTGAGGCCATAGCTGGCCACCAGTTTCAAATCGCCGCTTTGTTTATCCAGCAAACGGATGGCCGCGCCTTTCATTCCCAGCGCCTGGCTGATATCGACTGTCAGGTTGTTTAAGATCTTCTTTATATCCAGACTGGAATTAATATGCGAAGCCAGATCAAGAAAAAGGGTGGCGTTTTTCTGGATCCGGCCCACCAGCCGGGCATGCTCAATGGCAATGCCGCCCTGTTCGGCAAGGGCGGATAAAAAATCAATCTCATCTTTGCTGAAATCCCTGGTCTTGGCGGTATACAGGGATAAGATTCCCTTGGTCTGGTCTCTGACAATCACCGGTACGCTCAGGATTGTGGCAATACCTTCGGCTTTTTTGGCGTCATGATGTTCCAGACGCGGATCGGAGGTGGCGTCCCGAAAATGAAGATGGCCCGCCTTGATGATTTCCTTGACAAGCCGCTGGGCTTTCAGCGGTTTCTGGTGCAAATAGTTATCGGATAGCCCCTCCTGGGCCATGGGAACAAAGATATCCTTTCCCGCCTGGGCCAGAAACAAACAGGCGGCTTTGGCATCCATGGTTTCGATGGCGCTCTGTACAATTAAATCCAAGAGTTTTTCACTGGAAAGGGTCGTTCCAAAGGCCTTGCTCACCTTGCAAAATGTTCTGAAATAATCCTTTTCCTTTGCCATAAACTATCTCCTCATTAGCCGGATCGTTGGGTATCCTTTCGAAGCCGTTGGGATGATTTAGATCTTCCGGCGGTCTTTACTTTTGTCTTTTTTGGGGCAGTTGACTTTTTCTTGCGCGGTTTTTGATCGGGCGCGTCTCTTTCTGCAAGCCAGGCTGCTATGCGCGGCGCAAATTCCTGCTGGCATTTGGAGCTCACATAGATACCGATATGCCCCGTTTCCAGGCAGACATCGGTTGTATCCTTACTGCCGACGCGGCTCGTCAGAAGCTCACAGGCTTGCGGTGGGACCAGATGATCATATTTGCCATAAAAATTAATTAATGGCATCCTGAGATTCTTCAGATCAACCCGTCTGTCCCCTACTTCGAGCTTGCTTTGAATCAGCAGATTTTTCTGGTAGAAATCCTTAATAAACTGGCGGAATGTTTCTCCTGGAAGATCCGGACTGTCAAAGATCCATTTTTCCATGCGGACGAAATTTTCGACAAACTTTTTATTGTCCATATTCTCAAGGAATCCCACGTATTTGTCGATCATCAAGCGGGCCGGATTCAGCAGCAGAAAGCCGAAGTTCATAACATCACCGGATATATTGCCAAAGGTGTCGGTGAGGTGGTCCGGATCGACGGCCTTCATCCACACATGCAAAAGCCCTTTATCGGTGTCGAAATTTGTCGGGGTTACGGTGGTGACCAAATTCTTAATTTTGGCGGGATTTAAAGCCGAATAGATCACACTGAAGGTTCCACCCATGCAGATCCCCATGAGGTTTATCTTTTTCAGATGGTGTTTCTGCCGAATGAAATCAATCATGGTATCCATATAGCCATTGACATGGTCATCGATGGTCAGAAAACGGTCTTTGCGGGTCGGATAGCCCCAATCGATCATGTAAAGATCGATACCGTGAGCCAGCAAAGTTTCAACAACGCTTCTTCCCGGTTGAAGATCCAGCATGGTTTCCCGGTTGATAAGCGCGTAAACCACCAGTAACGGTGTTTTTAATTTGATATCGGTCACCGGTTTATAATGCTTCAGCTTTACCCGGTCTTCTTGACACACGACTTCGTATGGGGTTGCGGCAATTTCTGAATCCAGCGGCCCGAGCAGAACATCTGAAGCCTTGTGTGCCCGTGCGCGGGCTTTATCGGCATCTTCGACGAGCTTTGACAGGATAAGATCTACTGGAATTTTAGGCTCACCCATGATGTCACCCCGCTTTTTTGGGAATTAGGAATAGGGATTAAGCGATGGTCATATTAATGCTTCAATTTTTTTTCCAATGCCTTTATTCGCTTTTTCAGCAGGTAAATATCCTTATAGAGATCATCCATATCTTTTTGTTTCGGGATGGGCAACATGTTTAGCATATCTTCCAGAAGGTCATTTTTCGCGGCCGAAAATTCAGACATGGCATCCAGGGTTTTGCCCATTGTTTCAATATATTCGGTAGATTGGAATAGGGTCATGTAATGTCCCTCCAATATTTTTATCCACATTTGATAATATTTTTGTGAATCTTCAGGCAACTCTCCTGCTTCAGAGAGCTCAGCGAGCTTTTCCTGAACAACACTGAATGACTTTGTCATCGGCAGATATAGCAACCGAATGAACTCGCCAATGGCTGTCTGAAATAAATTGAATTTGTCCAGGGTCTGGTTTACTTTTTCCTGATAAAAACGGGTCAGTCCGAGTTGGGGAATATTGAAAAATTGCCTGAATTCTTTCTGGTAAATCTCATTCCAGGCTCTGAATGCATTTTCGTCAAGATCCTCAAATGTATAAGCCTCGGTTGATTTGCCGATCCGGCCCGCCCTTTCAAACCATTTCTGCTGGAACTCCATAAATCCGGCAAGAGTCGATTGGGCCAGCTGCATCAAAATTTCGGGCATGGTGCCGGATCCTTTAAACATGGAATCCATGATCTCGGGTCGGTTCATTGTCGACGACAGGACCTGCCAGGCTTTCATGGCGGCATCCAGCGACGCCTGTGCATGACTGGATGCGCCACCTGGAGATGCAGCCGAGGGCCTGATGGTAGCAGTTGCATCGGACCAACTCCGAAACATATTGCCCCAAACATCACCGGTCATCTTCATCCAGGCTGAAAGAAAATCTGGTCTGGTTTCATTTTTATCATGCTTTTCATTCATTGATCGCCCCTCGCCCGGTTCCCGCAGAAATTTTTCGGTAACCGATCACAGCTGTTTACCGGATATCGAAGTTGGGGCCGTTTGTCAACGCAGCAGTTACTGTAAATACAGGACTGTCAGATTAACAGAAGAAGTCACTCAGAAACAGCGGAGCAGGTGTGCTTGTGTTGAGTTGGCTCAACCGGTTTCTATTTTGTAATGAATTTTTGAATCGCCTTATCCCGCATTTCGTTCGGCTGAAATAAAATCGAGAAATGATTTGTGCCGTCTACGTTTAGGCAATGCGCATTGGGGATTTCTGAAACCATCTTTTCAACAGCTGATTCGGGTAAAACGAGGTCATCGCGGCTTAAGATACCATTTGTAGCCCGCAGGATCAGCACCGGGCAGGAGACTTTTGGATAGTATGCGGAGGGAACTTCCTGCTGGATATTTTGGATCTCCTCCCGGATGTGTTCCGGATTGATTCTTGAGCGCAGCCCGCCTTCCACCGCTTCTGACTCGTACTGGAAGTAGTCCTCGATCGCCTGTGACCAGGGTTGCAGAAAAGGCGCCCGTTTCATATGGGCCACATAGGCATCGAAGGAGCGAAAAACTTGCCCCAATCGGTCCAAGGAAGGTTTTATAGCAACCGTAACCTTTTCCCATTGATCTTGCGTAAGTTGTCCGCCGCCATCCATCAGAATAATTTTTTCGGTCCGCTCGGGATAATGGGCTGCGAATGCCAGTGAGATAAATGCGCCCAGGGAATGGCCCATCAGGACAATTTTCTCCTGCTTGAGCTCATCTAATACGCACAAAATATCCTGGGTGTGATGCCGCATAGCGTATCCGGCGGAGGGCTTATCTGAAAGTCCCCTGCCGCGCAGATCGATGGCCAGAATCGTATTTTCAGGGGTCAAGGATGATGCCATCACATCCCAACAACGGCAGTTTGCGGTGAGGCCGTGGATACAAAGTACCTGACGGCCCTTCCCTTCCCAGATGGCCATCTGCATTGCTATTCCGTCCCCATTGACTTTTCGCATGATGGGCTCGGTCATGGTCATTCCTCTATGTTTTCGGTTCTTTTAAGGTCTAACGCTTTTTAATCCACTTCGCAATTTTAGGGCTTATGGTTTTATAGGATTTGCTGCCCACAAATATGCCCACATGACCGGTGTCAACGCCAATCGTGGTGACATCTTTGGACCCTACTGCCTTCGAGAGGGGTTTGGCAGTAGACATGGGTGCAAGATAATCGTTTTTGCCAAAAACATTTAGCAGCGGGCATTTAATTTTGCCCAGATCCACTTTTTGACCGTCCAAAATGAGGCGGTTCCGTATCAGCAGGTTCTGTTGCAGGAAGTCTCTGATCCACTCTCGAAAGACTTCACCTGCCATATCGGGGCTGTCAAATATCCATTTTTCCATACGTAAAAAGGTACTGACGAATTTAGGATTTTCAATGCCCTCCAAAAGCTGGATATATTTAGTTGCCGTGGCAACGGGCGAGACAAGCAGATACAGGATATTGGCCAGGTCTCCGGGCAGATTACCGAGTCCTTCCACGGCCTTGTCCACATTGAAACCCTTGGCCCATAAAAACAGACCGGCGTCATCGATGTCAAACTCGGTTGGTGTTGCCAGCGTGATCAGATTCTTAATCTTTTTACGGTGCAGGGCGGTATAAATCACACTGAAGGTTCCCCCCATACAAACGCCCATTAAATTGATCTTTTGGGTTTTGGTTTCAGATCGAATCCATTTCACCGCCGTGTCCATATAATAATTGATGTAATCATCTATACCCAAATACCGATCCGCACCCGTCGGGTAGCCCCAATCGATCAAATACACATCCAGGCCCTCGTTGAGCAGATTTTGGATGAAGCTTCGGCCAGGCTCCAGATCGAGCATGATGTATCGATTGATGAGTGCATAAACAATTAAAACCGGTGTGGCATGTATTTTTTTCTTTTTCACCCGGCGGTGATAATGCAACAGCTTCATCTTATCTTCGGTATAGACAACATCAGCGGGCGTCTTTGCGACTTGATAATCCGGATTGTCAGCGAGCACCTCGGTCGCGCGGAATACTTTTTTCGGAAATTCCTTTAGATCTTTTTCGATGCTTTCAATGATATCCTGATAATTCATTATGAGTAACCGTTCATAGGTTCTGGGATTACGATAATTCCTGTTATCGCAAACGGGTGCGATGTTCCATAAAATTCGTGCCGGTCATGTCATTTTCTGAAAGGCGCTATGAATCTCAAAGTAGCTGTGCCCCGATATTTGGGATTCGACCCACCACAAAAATTGAACCAAATACTTCGGTGCCCATCATCCCAAATATCGGGACACTGTGTCGCTAATCGGTTAATAATCAGCATATCGCCTTTCAGAAAAAATCATGCCCGCCAGGCAGCTTCAGCGGAGGCAACTTCTATGTTGGCTCGCAATGGATCCTGGCAATATTGAAGATTATTCATAGGATGCAACACTTGTAGCTGTTTAAAAAAGTATCAATTAATCAATCGAGGGGTCGAGGCGTTTTTCCATCCAATCCCTCAAAATAGCGGAATGAATTATCAGCAGCGAAATCGTGCACTGTCTGAATGGTTTAGGGCGCGTTGCGAAAGAACAGCAATAACCCCAAAGCTACGAAAGGGGGCAAATTTGAAGTTGCGTCCAGCCCATTATTTTATATTTGAATTCTGTTCTTTTGCTACACTCCCTTAACCATGAGTTTGCACGATGAAGTCGCTGATATTTCATTCTGCGATCGATTAAAGAAAAACTCCCCGAACCCTCAATTAATCATCTTGGACTTTTTCGCTTTTTTAGAAGCTTTAGCCGCGGCTTTTGATTTTAGGCGCCGCTTCGCCTCAGATTTTACCGATGGCTTTTTCTTAGACAAACCGCTCTCAACGATTTTCAATTTTCGTTTCAGCGCTTTTATCATCTTTTTTTGCTCACGGATCAGGTCGTCCTGTTTGCGCGTCTTTTTTTTCAGATCATAGATTCCCTTGTAAACATCTTCCATTTCTTTTCTTGTTGGAATCGAAAGCGACCGGAACCAAATATCCCTGGTGATGTTGTGCTTTTTCTTATACTCTAAATATTTTTCAACCAGGTCCACCACATTTTTTACACCATCGGGGGATTTGATATATTCGTCATATCTTTTCTCAAGAATGTTGACCGCATAATCATAGATTTCTTTAGCGCTTTTGAAGCCGTCCTCAGCCTTTTCTCTGCGTTTAATCGCCTGTTGCAGCACGTCCAGGGCATCTTTTAAAGGCATGCTGAATTTCACTATAAAATCTCCAACAGCCCCCATGAATTGGTGATAAGAATCAATGGCGGCCATGATCTGATGCTGGGCTTCTCTGTGAATACCGAATTGGGGAACACCGACGAACTTGCCGATATTTGCCTGATAAAGGTTTAGATACTGTTGTGTCATTTTATCGTAGATCTCATTCAGCATTTCGTCAGTATCATCCCCGGCATAAGTGGCCTTGGCCGCCTCTAAGACGGTATTCATGAATTCGATATACATATGTCCGTTTTGAATGAGGCTTTGCAAGATTTTATTTTGGGTCTCAACATCGATAGAAGACCCACCTTTTGACAGAGCTTCCTGCAGGCCTTCCATCCAGGACTTAAATAAGGCTTGGGCATCTTTTCCTTTGGCCTTGGCGGATGGGTCGGCAAAGAAATTTTGGCCGGCTTTTTGAAACCATTCCCAATATTTTTCGGGGTTCGTTTCTGAATATCCCGGATATAACCCTTTTAGCATTTGTAGAAAAAGATCTGCTCCGCTGTCCATATCAGGGCTCCTATTGCCAATAAGATCGCAACGACTAAATGCAAAAATAATGAATATTAAACCCGCTCACTTTAAAGATGGAATTGAAAATTGAATATTTTAAGCATCTAATCGGTGTCGGCTCGGCCGTGTTTGTCTTTAAGAATAAACTTTTGAACCTTTCCCGAGGCCACTGTGCGCGGCAGTTCATCTATGGCCACCATATATTTGGGAATCTTGAATTTGCCCAAACGCTCGCTTAAAAACTCTTTTAGTTCCTCGAAGCTAAGTGTGCTTCCGGCATGAAGCTCAACAACCGCCTTACCCACCTCACCCCATTTGTCATCCGGCACCCCGATAACGGCAACACCGGCGACGGCCGGATGCATCTCGATGGCTCGCTCGATCTCGGCCGGATATATATTGGCACCGCCTGAAATGATCATATCTTTGAGCCGCCCCACAATGGCAAAATGGCCATCGGCATCGATGCGACCAAAATCTCCGGTTTTAAACCAGCCTGCGGATATCGCTTCAGCGGTCTCCTCGGGTTTGTTCCAATATCCGGCGCAAATGTGAGGACCGCGCAGCCAAATTTCCCCTTCTTCTCCGGTTGGTACCTCATTCCCCTCCGGGTCCACAATCTTTGCATCGACATGCGGCATGGGATGACCGACCGATCCGAGTTTCCCGTTGGCCAGAAAGTTATTGGGACCGGCTTCGGTCAATCCGTAACCCTCCCAGATTCGGATGGACTTCTGGTTTTTAAAGGTTTCCAGAATATCCTGGCCCAGCGGTGCACCCCCCGCAACCATAAAACGGATGCTGGAAAAATCCGTTGAATCAAACTTGGGAGAGTCCATCAGTATCTGAAACATGGTGGGCACACCGAAAAAAATCGTCACCCGCTCATGTTCGATCAGATCCAGGATCAAATCCGCTTCAAAGCTTTTGATCAGAATATTCGCACCGCGGCCATAAAAAAGCGGTAAGGTAAACACATTCCAGCCGGCGGTATAAAACATGGCAGCGTGCAGGATGGTTCTATCGGTCGAGCGCAAATCCCAGCCCAGATGGGTATTGATGGCGTTCCAGGTGAGCATCCTGTGGGTTAAAATAACGCCTTTGGGCAGACCGGTGGTGCCGGAAGTATAGATGATCAACTGGGGGTCTTCCGGTCCGATCTCGATTTCAAGGGGCGGTTCAGCAGACAGCGCCGACCAGGCGTTTGGCAAGGCCTGCCCAACGGTGTCACCTTCATCAAAGCAGACATAGTGTTCCACATCGGTTTTGCTTTTAAAGCCGTCTACATTTTCCTGGTGAGCCTTATCAAAAAAGATCGCTTTGGGTGCGGCGTCTTCCAGATAATAAATGAACTCTGCCGGCGCCAGTCGGAAGTTCAGCGGAACCAGAATGGCGCCCAAGCGGCTCAAAGCGAAAAATAGCTTGATATACTCTACCCGATTGAATGAAAGCACAGCCACCCGATCGCCGGGGTCGATACCCAGGTGGTTGCTCAAAAAGTCGGCCATGCGATGGATATCATCGCTCAATTCGCCGTAAGTATAGCGGCGGTCATCGATAACATCTACCAGGGCTTCCTTCTCAGGAAGGCTTCGTCCCCAGCGTCCGATCCAGTCGCCATAAAGCATCTGCTGACTCTCCTTTCTGAGTTAGATCCTAAAATGCTATATTTTCCCTTTTTCTGCAAAAAATTCAAATAAGGGTAATTGGGGGTCGGATTTTTCTCTACCGTATCTGAACCGATGACAACAACCGGCAATCAGGGTACATCGATCGCGGCGACAGAAAAATGCCGGAAATAGTCCCCGGTCTATATCGACGGGGCTGTCTTACGCCGTGCCATGAAATCCTGGACCGACCCGATGATTCCTTTCGGAAAAAAGAAGACCACCATGATAAAAAGAATTCCAAAAATAAGCAGCCAGCGCTCCATAGCCGCATGCAGAAAATGAGCACCCGGAAAGAGGCTTTTGGCAAAATTCTGAAGATCAGGCAGAAAAGAGTGGGCAAATTCCAGGAAGGCAGCGCCGGCAAGCCCGCCGTACAGGGTCCCCATCCCCCCAACAATTTCCATCAGAAGGACATCGAGCATGATTGGAATACCCAGGACCGACTCCGGATTGGCATATCCCACCCACATGGCGTACAACCCGCCAAGGATGGTGGATACCAAACAGCCGAAACAAATTGAAATACTCTTGACAATAAATGTTTTATAACCGATGGCCTCGGCTCTGGGTTCGTTATCGCGAATGGCCTGCATGACGCGGCCCAGCGGGGAATTGATAAAACGGATCATGAGCAGAAACAATCCCAGGCAGACAACCAGAATAAAATAATAGGTGATCAGCCTGCCGGTAATCTCGACGCCCAAAAATTTTCCCATATTAAATGACACCTTGAAGATTCCCGGCATGCTCATGATGATGCCGTCTTCTCCACCGGTAAAACCACTCAATTTAGTGGCCAGGATGATGGCAAACTCGGCGATCGCCAGGGTCACCATGGCAAAGAATATGGCCTTGACCCGCAGCGAGAGAAAGCTGACAATCAGGGCCAGGGCTGAAGTAATGCCCAAGGCAACGATGAAACCGATGACAAGATTAATATAAGTCGGGTTGCCGTATTTGCCGATCAGCAAGGCAACACTGTAAGCCCCAATACCGAAAAACATGACATGCCCAAAAGACAGAATCCCCGTATAACCCAGCAGGATGTCGAAACTGGCCACCAGGACGGCAAAAATCATGATTTTTAAGGCCAGATCCAACGATTTGAACGATGGAAAAAGGAAGGGCACCAGAATAAAAAGGAGCAATACGGCGAGCTTCAAAAAGAAGGTGCCGCTGCGGTATTGCTTCTGTCTTTCCTGTCTGCGAAAAATTTGAACCGGTGTCTGCTCTGCCATAGCTTGACCTCGTTATTTTCCGGCCGCGAAAAGACCCGTCGGCTTGATCAGAAGAATAATGACCATAATCAAGATATTGACGCCTACCGCCAGCGAGGGCAAAAGGTAAGCCACATAATTGTATGAGAGACCAACGATCAGGGCCCCTACCAGGGATCCGGTGACACTTCCCAACCCCCCGATAATAACAATGATAAAGGCGAAAATAAGGTAGGCCCCCCCCATGTCTGGGTATACCTGTAGGTTGAAGATGGCCATCGTCAGACCACCGACAGCGGCCAGCCCGGCCCCAACTGCAAAGACGCCTGTAAATATCAGGAAGATATTGTGACCCATGGCCTGCACCATTTCCGGATTCTCCACCCCGGCCCGCACGATTTTGCCGACTTTGGTCTTTTTCAAAATGAGCTGTATGACGGCATAAACGATCAGCCCCAGCGCAATGGCATAAATGGGATACTTTAAAATAATAATGTCAAAGATGTTCCAGTTCCCGGCAAATGACACCGGCTTGGGCATCACCTCGTCATTCGGTCCCCAGATAATGCGGATCAGTTCGGTCAGCACGACCATACCGCCAAAGGTAATCAGGATCTGAAACAGATGGGAGCCGTATACCCGGCGGACCAGCACCCTTTCGACAACCATCCCCACCACCGCAACAACGATGAAAGCGGCGACGATGGCAATGAAGAAGATCCCAAAGTTCAGAAAGACCGAATCCGCCGTTACCCAGGCGTTAAGATACTTAAAGACACTAAAAGCCACATAGGCCCCATAGGCAAAGCAAACCCCGTGGGCAAAATTAATGACATCCATCAACCCAAATATGATGCTCAGCCCGGAAGCCACCAGAAACAGCATCATCCCCATGGCCAGGCCCGCAATCGTAAGGGTCATATAGGTACTGAAGTCCATGCCCAATAGGGGAAGCAAATAGAGAACAATAGCCCCTGCGATGGCCAGTTTAGATCCCCACTGTTTAAGTATTGTCTGCGCCATAAAATCATTCCTTTTCTAACCTTACACAGATTTAGAGATGCCCAAATATTTGCTTTGCATCTCCTCATCTTGGACGAGTTCCGCCATGGCCCCGCTGTGAACGACCTTGCCGTCGTCCAGGATAAAAAAATAATCCCCCACGCTGCTGGCCATGTAAAAGTTTTGTTCTACCAAAACAACGACACTGTGCTGTTTAATCTGATTGATCGCATCGATAAGCGCATTTATAATAATGGGCGCCAGCCCCTTTGTCGGCTCATCGATAAGCAGCAAAGCGGTGTCGTTTATGATGGCCCGGGCGATGGCAAGCATCTGTTTCTGCCCGCCGCTGAGAATACCGGCTTTGGCGCGCCAGAAATCCCGCAGAGCGGTAAACATCTCCAGGACGCTTTCCAGCCTTTCGGCCGTAGCAGCATCTTCCCGCAGCATGGCCACCTGCATGTTCTCTTCGACCGTAAGGTCTGCGAAGATCCCCATATTCTCGGGCACAAAGCCGATCCCCAGCCGGGCAATGTCGTACGGTTTCCTGGATTGGATCTCTTTGCCTTTGAAGATGATTTTTCCCTCAGAAGCCGGAAGCAGCCCCATCACTGTTTTGAGGGTCGAGCTTTTGCCCGCTCCGTTGCGGCCGATCAGAACCGTCACGGCATCGGCCCTGGCCTCAAAGGAAACTCCTTGCAGAATATGGTGCTGGCCGATGAAGGTGTGGATCGCCTCGGTTTTCAAAATAGTCTCACTCACGGGTGGTTCCTCCTCCCAGATAGGCTTCCTGGACGGCCTCACTTCGGTAAATCTCATCGGGCTCACCATCGGCGATGATGCGGCCCTCTTGCAGAACCATGATGGTGTCTGAAAGCGACATGATCATGTCCATCTTGTGTTCCACCAAGAGCAGGGTCCGGTCACGGGCCTCCTTGATGCGCTGCAGGATCTCCAATATGGCCGGAACCTCCTCCTGGCCCATGCCCGCGGTGGGCTCGTCCAGAAAAAGAATTTCCGGCTTGAGCGCCAAGAGAATGGCAATCTCCAGTTTGCGCTTTTCTCCATGGGTTAATTCGGCGGATGTGGCGCTCCACTTTTCATCCAGGAGGACCTCTTGAAGGAGTTCGTAGGCCTCATCTTCGGCATCTGAAAAATGAAGATAACTTTTCCAGAAGTTCAAGCCAAAGCCTTCACGGGACTGGATGGCCACGCGCACGTTTTCTAGAACAGATAACATCGGAAAAATATTGGTCAGCTGAAAGGAGCGCCCCATGCCCAGCCGGGTTCTGTCGGCCGGGCTCAGGTTGGTGATATCCTGGCCTTTCAGAAAGACCTGTCCTTCGGTCGGTTTGTACTGGCCCGTCAGCATATTGAAAAAGGTCGTCTTGCCTGCCCCGTTGGGGCCGATAATGGACTTGAGAGTGAAAAGCTGCATTTGAAAGTTTACATGGTCAACAGCCACGTGACCACCGAAACGGATGGTCAGATCCTTTGTCTCAATGATGGGTTCTGTATTTTTCGCATTCATTTTGCAAAGCCCAAGATAACGCTTAACCGATCCGGCACATATCAGCCCCATCTGAATTTGGGGGCTAACACACCGAGGGAAAGGAGCACCGGAGTGTTACAATTTTCAATATTTCTATGTTACTCCGGCACTCCATCACTTCAAGGATGCACCTGGATGGGCGCAAATTTTAGCGCTGATTTCTGATATGATCGGCTAGCACCTATTGTTGGTTCATGATTGGCGGTGCCGTCTCCTCCATACTCATAACCCTCGTCAGTTCGGGAATGGCCCACTCGACATCGGGTTTTACTTTAAGCTTAAAGGCGAACATGGCCTGCAGGGCTTGGTGGTCTTCCTTTCTGAACTTCATCATGCCCTTGGGTGTCATGAACTCCATACCCTCCATGGTCGCGATCAGTTTTTCGGTATCCGTGCCACCCGCCGCTGTGATGGCCTTGACAATAGCGCTGGCAGCCGCAAAACCGCCACAGGTAAAAAAATCCGGCGGTTCATTGAAGCGCTTCATGTGTTCGGCGACCAGCCAGTCATTGACTTCATTTTTCGGGTTCTCGTAATAGTAGTAAATGGAACCGACCATCCCCTCTAACGGTTTCCAGGCTTTGAGCGCCGCCAGCACGTTGCCGCCGCTGGTAATCTGGATGCCGTACTTATCCAGCCCGCTTTCCTGAAGCTTGTTCATGGGGCTGTTTTTCCCGGCCCAGATTACAAAGACGTACTTGGGCTCCGGTTTATCCTTGAGCGCTCCGATGACCTTCTGAATTGCCGCTGCAAAATCCGTGGCTTTGGGATCGGCATATTCCTCATGAACGATCTTGGCGCCGAGTTTCTCCGCCGCCTGCTTGTAGGCGGCTACCCCGTCCCGCCCAAAAGCATAATCTTGAGCAATGGTGGCGATGCTGACACCCGGTTTGGCTATGGCGACTGCATTGGAGATGGCATCCTGGCCAGAATTGCGGCCGGTTCGAAAGATGTAGCGGTTCCAATTTTTGCCGGTGATGGAGTCCGCCACGGCAGGCTCCACAATCAGGATCTTCTTGAACTCCTGAGCCACCGGCAGGCAGGCCAACGCCACGCCGCTGCTGGTGGGACCCACAGCAATATCCACCTTGTCATCGCTGTATAGTTTGGTCAGCAGCATCTTGCCTCTGGCCGGTTTGAGTTGGGTATCTTCCGCAATGATCTCGACATCCCTGCCAATGATCTGGTTGGTGCCCTTGGTGAAATATTCCAGTCCCAACTTAAATCCGGTGACCTCCGCCTTCCCGTATATTTCATAAGCACCGCTCAATCCCTGAATAATACCGATTTTTATCGGCTCGGCCGACATTGCCGGAGACACCAATAGCCCCAAAATCAGCAATACCGAGATCAGTAAATAATGTTTTTTTCTCCCTTTCATTTTAAGCCTCCTTTCTGGTGATTATAGACAGCGTTAATTGATGCACAGCACGTACAAGTTCAGCTCCTTTCAAGTTGCACAGACAAAATGTTTCAAATACCAATGGTTGCTTTAACAATTGAATATTGTATATTGTAAATTTAAGGAATTCTTTCTATTTTAAAAAAATTGAGCGACACGACATCCACCAATATTCAATTTGCAATGTTCAATTATTTTACCGAGCCTCGTCTCGGTAAAATAATTGCGACTCAGGAATAGTCCTCCCGCAACTTATTTTTAAGCACCTTGCCGGCCGCGTTGCGCGGCAGCTGGTCGACAAAAATAACCTGTTTGGGAACTTTGTACTTGGCCAATCTTCCTTTTAAAAAATCGACGACCGCGGCCTCCTCCAGTTGCTCGCCTGCTTTGAGCACGACAATCGCCCGACCGACTTCGCCCCACTTCTCATCTTTGATCCCGATAACCGCTGTCTCGGCTACCTGCGGCAGCTCAAAGATGGCATTCTCGACTTCAGCCGGATAGACATTTTCACCCCCGGAAATAAACATATCTTTTTTGCGATCGACGATATAAAGGTCCCCGTCCGGGTCCATGCGTGCAATATCACCCGTATGAAACCAACCGCCTTCAAAAGCCTCGTGCGTGGCTTCGGGCCGGTTCCAGTAAGCTTGCATCAGGTTGGGGCCGCGGATAACGAGCTCGCCTTCAGCACCGGTCGGCACGTCGTTCATGTCGCCGTCCACAACTCTGGCATCGACATGAAATAAGGCCCGGCCGATGGAGCCGGCTTTCTTAAGCGCCAGGTCCTTGCTCAAGGTGGCAATACTCGGCGCGGCTTCACTCATGCCAAATCCTTGTTGAAGTACAATTCCGGCTTGATGGTATTGTCTGACCAGACTTTCGGGAAGCGGCGCGCCACCGCTCATAACAACACGCACATTGGCAAAAGCCTCGGCGCTGAAATCGGAATGTTGGATCAAAAACAGAAAGACCGCCGCTACCCCAAAAAAGAGCGTGATTTTCTCCTTTTTTAGCAGATGCAATGTTTCGGCCGGGTCAAAGGTGCGCTGGATGACAACCGTCCCCCCCATATAAAGCACGGGCAGGGTGAATAGCCCGATGCCTCCGATATGAAACATGGGTAAAACCGAAAGGTTGCGATCATTGGGGGTGAAGTTCATGTCCAGCGTAAGGTTGATGGCGTTCCAAAAGCTTGCCCCCTGGCTCAGAACGGCGCCTTTGGGTCTGCCGGTGGTGCCGGCCGTGTACATGATGATGTGGGCGGTGTCCAGCCCAACCGGTTGATCGACTGTCGGTTCATCATCCGACTGGCGGGCCAACAGATCCGCGTACACTTCGGCATTTGGAAAGGTCTGATTGCCCAGCACGATCATGCGCTTGATGGTCGTCTGCTCTTGTAATTGCGCCACAACCTCGGCGAATTCAGCATCAAAAATCAGGGTGTCGCTGCCGCTGTCGGAAAAGTTGAAAGCCAACTCAGCCGGTGAAAGCCGCCAATTCAGGGGAACCAGTGTTAAACCCAGCTTGGCGGTGGCAAAAATCACTTCGACATACTCCAGGCAGTTGTAAGCCAGAATGGCGCAGCGGTCGCCATGCGCAAGACCCAGCGCCTGAAGTGATCTGGCCAGTCGGTTAACCCGTATGTTCAGCTCAAGATAGGTCAGGTGACGCTCGCCATCCACCAGGGCTTCCTTGTCTGGACCCAGAAACGCCCTTTTTGTGAGCCAGAACCCGATGCCTTGCACCGTTATCCTCCTTTATGGGATCTAAAATTGAATGCATTTTGTGGCAAAGATCTCGCCACTAAGCCACAAAGGCGCAAAGACAAATAACACCTAAAGGTTTCACTTTGTGTCTTGGTGCCTTTGTGGCCATCTTTTCCAGCTGGTCCGTGTTCGGTCATTCGTTAAAAAGTTTTTTCATCAAGTCGGCCATGTTGTGGGCAAAATTGATAACGGTTTGAAGTCCTTCAGCATCATCGGCTGCATCCCGGGCGCCGCCAGCACCGGCCAAACCAACGTTCCAGTAGGTGGACCCGGGTACGATCAAGCCGTTAAAGAAAAACCACAATAACAGCTGTGAGAACGCCACGTTGTGGCCGGCCCTGCGGGCAACGGTAATCGGTCCGCCCACTTTACCGGCAAAAAATTTATCACTCCAATATGCCACGAATGTGGCCCGGGCCAGCAAGGCCATCATCTGGGGTACGACCGAACTGAGATAAACCGGGGACCCCAGAATCAACCCGTCGGTTTGCCGCATTTTGGCAAATATAGCGTTGAAATCGTCCCCTTCGATGGTGCAAACACCCTTTTTTTTATTAACGCAATCATAGCATCCAGTACAAGGCTTAATCTCTTTTCCTCTGAGCGAAATCAGCTCCGTCCGAATACCTTCTCCTTTAAGGACCTTTAAGCCGGTTTTGACATAATGCAGGGTGTTACTTCTGGCTCGCAAACTGCCTGCGATTCCAATGACCTTCATAAGCGTTTTACCTCCAGATCCCGAACGAGCACCAGCGATTGCGCCTGGCAAACCCATTCACCATTTGAGTTTGTGCACGTGCCGATTAAATTCACCAAATCTTTCTGCGGCCTTAACCGAACGATTTCAACCCTTGCGGTAATTTCGTCACCCAAGTAAGCCGGTGCCGGAAAATGTAATTTTTGCTTCAGCCAGTTGGTTCCCCTGCCGGGTAATTTTGTTCCCAACAGGTCGGAAAACATGCCGCTGAGTAACGGTCCGGGGATAATGCAGTCCTGAAATCCCTGCTGACGTGCAAATACCGCATCGTTAAACAACGGATTGGTGTCTTTGGTTAAATCAGCATACTCAGCCAAATCCCCGTCGGCAAAAATCCTCTTTGCAGCAGCGCTCTGGCCGATTTCCAGATGCTTCAACGATCGCGCTTCTGAGTCACCGGTGGTCGTCATGCTTCCATCAACTCCCGGAAACCCGCCCTGCCACCCCGGTAAATGAATCGTTGTGCTGCCATCGCAGGCCAGTTTACCGTCTGGAAGCCCAATCACCGTATTCATATCAACCCGTTGCTGGTCGGGCTGGAAATCCGCAACTTCAAGTTTTACCGTAATCTCTGTATCCGTGTAGGTTGGATACTGAAACATCATATCCTGCTTTATTTGCAGGATCCCGGGGCCTGGATATTGGGTGCTTAACCCCCGGCAGATGGTACTATACAGCAGCATCCCGTGCGCAACGGTCTGTCCGAAATGCGTGCGAGCAGAAAATTCGGGATCTACGTGAATGGGATTGTTATCACCGGTAAGATCGGCAAAACGGTTAAAATCTTCCTGCGTAAAGCTGCATTTTAAGGTTTCAAGATGTCCCTTTTTAACCGTCATAGCATTTCCGATGACCCCAAAAGAGCGATTGGCGATTACTTATAGTTATCGCGCATAATGCGCTTGAGGGTTTTACCGGCCACATTGCGGGGGAAATCTGCCATGATGGCAACATCATGAACCCGCTGGAACTTGGCGGCCACCCGTGCATTGATCCAATCCCTCAGCGCTTCGGCTGTGACACTGCCGGGTTTGTGCAAAATAACCGCGGCCACCGGTGTTTCACCCCACTTTTCATGCGGAATGCCCAAAACGGCCACTTCCTGGACTTCCGGGTGCTGGGCTACGATTTCTTCAATGTCGCGCGGATAGACGTTGACGCCGCCGGAAATGATCATATCTTTCATGCGGTCCACCAGATACAGAAAGCCGTCATCATCGACATACCCCAGATCGCCGGAATGCAGCCACCCGTCAACGATGGCGGATTCTGTCAGATCCAGGCGCTTGTAATACCCCGGCATCAAAATCGGGCCTTTACCGCAAATTTCGCCGACTTCACCGGCCGGCACTTCGTTTCCGCTTTGATCCAAAATTTTCATTTCAAAAAAAGGCGGCGGCACCCCGACCGAATCCGGTTTGGCTGCATAATCTTCTTTGTCAAGGACGGTCACGAATCCCTCGGTTAAGCCATACAGCTCATAAAACCTGCCGGGCAAGCGTTTGTTGAGATCATCTTTGTGTTCTTTAAGCAAAGGTGCACCCAGCGAAAGAATCATCTCGAGAGAATCCAGGGCTTTTGATGAAAAATTGGGGGCATTCAGGATGGCGATAATCTGAGCGGGCACCAGCATGACGTGGGTAACCTTTTCGCGTTCGATGGTCTCGATATAACTGACGGGGTCAAACTGGCCCAACAGAATATAGGTGGCGCCAACATACATGGTGGGCATCAGATCAACAAAAGCGCCGTTGAAGACAATCGCGCCGGCATGCATCGTAATGCTTTCCGGTGTCATGCGATAGGCGGCTGCAAATGTCGCTCCGTACCAGCTCCTGACATAGTGGCTGTGCACAATCCCTTTGGGCAATCCGGTGGTTCCGCTGCTGTACATGATATTGAAGGGATCGTCGTCGTTGATACCCCTGTCCTCCGGTTCATCGTCTGTAGCAGACGCTTTCAGGTCGTGATAATCACGATAGCCTTTTTGGCCGGAATAATCCGTAAGAATATAGCGATCCTGCGCTATGGCCTGCAGATCAGACTTGATTGAATCAATCTTTTCGACGAACTCGGAGTTGGTCACCAGCAGAACGCTATCGGAATCATTCAGAAGGGTTTTCATGGCCGGTTCAAGCAGTAGCGTACTGGATGGCACCACCACTGCACCGATCTTGGCAACAGCCCAGTAAACTTCGAGCAGCTCCAGACAATTGGGCAAAATTGTGGCGACCTTATCCCCTTTTTGGATGCCCAGGTTGCTAAAGGCGTTGGCCAGGCGATTAATCTGCTGGTTGAATTCAAGCCAGGTCAGCCGCTGGTCTTCAAACACAACAGCAAGATGGTGGGGGCGATATCTGGCATGGCGTGAAAATAGGGACCCGATATTCATGGCGACCTCGCTTCAGAGTGGATGGGTTTTTATCGAAAATCAGGAGATCGATTCATCTTCTTCTGGGAATTTTCTAAGCGAAATCTATGCCAGAATATCCGAATTGAAGTGCCGTTCCAATGGATGGATCAAATGACCCATTTATTTGATATTTATAATATTTTCGGTTTAGTACGATTTTTCATGAAACAGCGTTAACAAGAAACGAGGGTCGTTAATGTGTAGCAAAAAAAAGACATGTAGCCAGTTTGAAACCAAGAACTTATCGGAATGACAGCGGGAACGGCATTAACAGCCGATGAATACGTTGGTTTTCATCCAGCATAAGCCGTAAACATGTATGATGGTAAAAGTCGAAACCGTTTTCTGAAGCTATCTGACGATCTGTCGTGATGAAAGACTTGCGCTAAGCTCCCGATTGTCAGGGCTTGACCTCAGCCAGACAAAACAACAGCATTGCATGAGCCAACAGTCTTTGTACCAATTTTGATACAATCCGCTTCTGGTGGCGCGTATTACTCAGCTTCGGGCAAGCGCACCAGCATGACCGGGATGCTGCCTCGTCGAAGCACCCGGCGGGTCGTGCTGCCCAAAACAGCCTCTCCTAATTTACCGCGATCCTGGTATCCCATTACAATCAAATCGCATTTTTTTTCGCGACCGACGGCCAGTATTTCATCCACAACATTACCCCGGGTGACGATCGTTTCATCGGTCATAAACTCACACTCATCATGGTCTTTTTGAACGCTCTCACAAAACTCTTCGAGCGCCGCCTTGATCATGGCACCTTCCCGGCGTTTACCGACCAGAATCTGTTTGGCTTCTTGCGCGTGGGATTCCTGCAGTTGCTGCCATTGTTCTTCGCCCAAAAACGATTTGATATGAACATCTGAATAATGCGACACCTCTTCAATAACGTGAAGAACCGTAATTACCGCGCTGTAACGGTTTGCCAGACTAACCGCATAATCAAATGCCTTGCGGGCGTTCGGAGAAAGATTGGTCGTGAACAGTATCTGTTTAATTTCAGGAACCATGATGATCCTCCTTTTAATTAAGAAAACACTCACCCCATCGCTTTAATTTTTCGCAACTCCTGTGCCACTTTTGAGGCGATGCCCTGACCTGATGCTCTTGGATATATACCATTTCTGAAGAAATGTCCGGAAAAACTTTAAGTTGATTACAACTGCACACTCTTGTAAGAAAATCAACAAGCAACAATGTCTTGCCAAATCCTGATTTGTCCGATTTTTACGAAATTCGTCAAATTTTTATTTGCCGAAACGGTAAAATGTAAATAGATTATACTCTGCCATTTTGTCTAATCGTGAAAACCACAATGTCAACCGGTGAACGCTTATGCCACAGGAATCTCAAAAACCTGAAAAAGTCTATTATTTCGGTACCTGCCTGATGGATTCAATTTATCCCGAAGCCGGATTGGCCGGTCTCAAACTCATCCAGCGCGAAGGCGTCCAGGTCATCTTTCCGCGCGAACAGAGCTGTTGCGGACAGCCTGCCTATAATTCCGGTTTTCCGAAAGAGGCCCAAAAGGTCGCTCTGAAGCAAATTCGATTGTTTGCTGAAAACTATCCGATCGTGGTACCCTCTGGTTCCTGTGCCGGAATGATGAAACATCACTACCCCTTGTTATTCGAAGGCGATAAAAACCTGCAACGGGTTCAACAATTCTCAGAGCGGGTGGTTGAGCTTTCGGAATTTTTGGTGCAATCGCTGGACATACAATTGGCGGACCGCGGTCAACCGATCAAAGTCACCTGGCATTCGTCCTGCCATGCATTAAGGGAAATGCACATCATCGAATATTCAAAAGCGCTCATCCGTCAGCTGCAAAACGTTGAGCTGGTCGAGCTGCAAAACGAGCATGAATGCTGCGGATTCGGCGGCACCTTTGCCATCAAGCAGCCGAAAATCTCCGGCACCATGGTCGCTGACAAAGTTAGCGATATCCGACAGACCGGTGCCGAGCGTTTGCTGGCCGGTGATTGTGGCTGCCTGATGAATATCAGCGGAGCAATGGATTATCAAAACGTCTCGATTCGAACTCAACACCTGGCCGAATTTATCTGGGAGAGAACCCATGCCAAATGATACCGGACCCAATTTTCAACAAAATGCTTCCCGGGCTTTAGACGATCAACAGTTACGCAAAAATTTCAAATTTGCCATGGGAAATTTTATTCTCAAACGCAAGCAGATTTTTTCAGATGAAAGTGAAACCGAACAGTTGCGGCAGATCGGCAACACCATCAAGCAGCGGGCCCTGAGCCAATTACCGCAATTACTCGAGCGGCTTGAGCAAAATTGCAGCCGCAATGGTATCCGGGTGCATTGGGCTGAAACCACCGCAGAGGCCAATCAACAGGTTTTGCGCATTATGAATGCCAACGAGGCCAACCGCCTGGTAAAAGGCAAGTCCATGGTTTCCGAAGAAATGGGGCTCAACGAATTTTTACAGGAGCGTAAGATTGAGGTGGTCGAAACCGATCTGGGTGAGTTCATCATCCAGTTAAACGATGAGAAACCCTCGCACATCATTGTGCCTGCCATCCATAAAAACAAGCAACAGATTGCCGACATATTTCACCAGAAATTACCGGATACGCCTTATACCGAGGATGTCGAAGAGCTCAATGCCATCGCCCGCCGCACGCTGCGCCAAAAATTTTATAGAGCCCAGGTGGGTTTGAGCGGTGTTAATTTTGCCGTGGCCGAAACCGGCACCCTCTGCCTGGTTGAAAACGAGGGTAACGGCCGCATGAGCACAACAGTGCCGCCGATTCATATTGCGGTGATGGGATTGGAAAAAGTGGTTGAACGTTTGGCTGATATTCCACCAATGCTGCGACTGCTGACCGGCTCGGCCACAGGGCAGCTGATCACCACCTATGTCAACATGATCACCTCACCCCGCAAGCCGGGAGAAAAAGACGGGCCCAAAGAAGTCCACCTTATTATTCTCGACAATGGTCGCTCTGCAATCTTATCCGACCCGCAACTGCGCCAAACGCTGCAATGTATTCGCTGCGGCACCTGTTTGAATCACTGTCCGGTATACACGCGTATCGGCGGGCATGCTTACGGGTTTGTTTATCCCGGACCGATCGGCAAAATCTTGAATCCTCAAATCGAAGGTTTAAAAAAAGCCGGTGAGCTGGCGACGGCGTCCAGCCTGTGTGAGGCCTGTGCTGAAGTCTGTCCGGTCAAAATACCCATTCCGCAACTGCTGCGCCGATTGCGCAATGAAAGCTACACAAGTGAACACCTGGCAACGGTTAAGGATGGCGGCTGCAAAAAAAATCTGATGGAAACCATCGCATGGAAGGGCTGGGAGATAATCAACACCCACCCGCAGATTAATGCCATCGGAAACAAAATCATGAGCCGCCTGGGTGCCAGATTACCCCGAATCGGTCCGTTAAAACAGTGGACGCGCTACCGCACCGCACCTAAACTGGCACCCAAAAGCCTGCACCAACTGGTTGATGAGGAAGGAATTCGGCATGAGTGATAGTTCGCGTGATCAAATCCTAAACCGATTGCATGCCGCCATTGGCGAACAACCGCAGGTTATTCCTGAGCCGGCTGATCTACCGCAGGAATCGCTCGACCGGTCTCAAAAAATTGAAAAACTCAAAGTATTGATGGAAGCCGTGCGAACCGAGGTGCATGTCATTGAGAATCAGGATTGGACGACGGTTTTAAAAGACATCCTGAAGAAGCGGGACCTCAGAACGTTGCTCTACGCTCCGGGCACACCTGTCGGCGACCGGCTACAGGAGGCATGGATGCAAGAATCCGATGAATTGCCCGAGCTGGTGACCTATGATGGTGATATCGAAGATTTTAAGGAACACCTTTTTGGCATCGATGCCGCCGTCACCTCGACTGTCGGTGGGATTGCCGAAACCGGTGCGGTGATTCTGTGGCCCGATGAAAAGGAACCGCGCTTGATGTCTCTGGTGCCGCCTATTCACATTGCCGTTTTGCAGGCCGATAAAATTCACAGCACATTTTCCGAGGCCATCGAAGCTGAAAACTGGGCGCAACGGCTGCCCACCAATGTGGTGCTGATATCCGGCCCTTCCAAAACAGCCGATATTGAATTAACCCTGGCCTTCGGCGTGCATGGGCCCAAAGAACTGATTGTTTTAATTTTGCATGAAAATAGATGAGAATGTTAACTGACAATTACAGCCAATTTTACAGCGATCTGCACGCATTTATTCCCGACCGGAGGCTATTCACCGATCCACTGCGAACGCTGACCTACGGTACAGATGCCAGCTTTTATCGCCTGATCCCCAAAATCGTCATCAAAGCCGATTCGGAAACAGAGGTATCCTGGATTTTAAAGAAAGCCGATCAACACAACATTCCCCTCACCTTTCGGGCGGCCGGCACCAGTCTTTCGGGCCAGGCCGTAACCGATTCGGTCCTGGTCGTCTGCGGCGGCAGCTGGAACAACTACGAAATTCTGGACAACGGCAATCGTATCAGCCTGCAGCCGGGTGTTATCGGCGGACAGGCCAACAAATATCTGGCACCATTTGGCAAGAAAATAGGCCCGGACCCGGCATCCATTAATGCCGCCATGATCGGCGGCATTGCCGCCAACAATGCCAGCGGGATGTGTTGCGGTGTGGCCCAGAATAGCTACCAGACCATTCACAGCATGCGGATTTTGTTTCATGATGGCACGTTGCTCGATACGGCGGGCGAAGAAAGCCGCGCGCATTTCAAACGAAAGCATCCAGCGCTGGTAGACAGCATTCAGCAACTGGCCGAAACGGCAAAGGCCAACTCCCCGCTGACAGAACGCATCCGCCAGAAATTTAAAATTAAAAACACCACCGGCTACAGCCTCAACGCCCTAGTTGATTTTGAGGATCCGATTGACATTTTGCTGCATCTGATGATCGGATCTGAGGGCAGCTTGGGGTTTATTTCGGAAATAACCTACGACACCGTGGTTGAGCACCCCAACAAAGCCAGCGCCCTGATGATTTTCCCGGATATTGCCAGTGCCTGCAGCGCCGCCGCAATCGTAAAGGAAGGACCGGTGGACGCGGCTGAGATCATGGATCGAGCCGCCTTACGCTCGGTTGAGGACAAAGCGGGCATGCCGGATTATATCAAGTCCTTTTCACAAAAAACCACCGCTCTGCTGGTAGAGACCCGGGCGCATACGGGTGAGGAACTGCAGCACAATATCGAAACGGTCAAGCGTTCGCTAACAGAGCTACCCACCGAGCGCCCGATCGCATTCACCGATAAGGTGGCTGAATACACCCGGCTGTGGAATATTCGCAAGGGACTGTTTCCGGCGGTGGGGGCGGTGCGTAAAATTGGGACCAGTGTCATTATTGAAGATGTCGCCTTTCCGATTCACCACCTGGCCGATGCCACAGTCGAGCTGCAGGACCTGATGGGCGCTTACCAATACCATGAGGCCATCATTTTTGGCCATGCCCGCGAGGGCAATCTGCATTTTGTATTCACGCAGGATTTTGCCACCCAAAAAGAAGTCGATCGTTACCGCCATTTTATGGACGATGTTTGCCGGATGGTGGTCGAAAAATATGATGGCTCTCTGAAAGCAGAGCATGGCACCGGGCGAAACATGGCCCCCTATGTGGAAATGGAATGGGGCGCCGAGGCCTATGAATTGATGCGCCGAATTAAAAAAATATTTGACCCCAAAAACCTGTTGAATCCCGGTGTGGTCATAAATTCCAACCCCAATGTGCATGTGGAAAACCTGAAACCGCTGCCGCCAACCAACCCGATTGTCGACCGCTGCACCGAATGCGGTTTCTGTGAAGCGTATTGTCCGTCAAGAGATCTTAGCCTTACCCCGCGGCAACGAATTGCAGCCCAGCGTGAAATTTCACGCCTGAAAGCGACCCGGGAAAATCCGCAGCGATTGGCCGCGTTTATCAAAAACTATGATTATCTGGGCGAGCAAACCTGTGCGGCGGATGGCATGTGTGCGGTGGGCTGCCCCATCGATATTAATACCGGCGAACACACCAAAGAGCTTCGCTCTTTACAACAGGGACCGCTTGCCCAACGCGCCGCAGCATTTGTGGCAAATCATTTTGCGCCAGTTTCAACCGCAGCCCGCCTGGGATTAAAAATGGTTGCTCACATCCATCATTTGCTGGGCTCCCGCAACCTGCAACGGATATCTACAGGGATCAGGCGACTGAGTAATGGACGGGTGCCCTGCTGGAATCCTTATATGCCCGGCGCTGCCGGACAGGTCCCGCTGCCCAACCCGCATGCCAACGGATCAGATAGAGTCGTCTACTTTCCAAGCTGTGTCAGTCGCACGATGGGATCTGCCCGGGGAGACCCGCAAACAGAGTCGCTGCCAGCGGTAACGATGCGGTTGCTTGGAAAGGCCGGTTACGCGGTGATTTTTCCGGATAATATGCACCAGTTTTGCTGCGGCACGCCGTTTGAAAGCAAAGGTTTTATCGAACAGGCCGACGCCAAACTCAAAGAACTGGAAACCGCCTTGCTGCAGGCATCCGATAACGGCCGTGTCCCGGTGCTGTGTGACACCAGCCCCTGTTTGTATCGCATGCGCCAGCATATGGACGCGCGTATCAAACTTTATGAACCGGCCGAGTTTATTTATGATTATCTGATGGAGCGGCTACAGTTTGTGCCGCGGGACACGACCGTTGCCCTGCATCATACCTGTAGCAACATGAAAATGGCGTTGGAGCATAAACTACTTGCGGTTGCCCAGGCCTGTGTAAAAAATGTCATTGTGCCGGATCTAGTCGGCTGCTGCGGCTTTGCCGGTGATCGCGGATTTACCCATCCTGAGTTAAATCAATCTGCCCTCAAGGAATTGAAACCGGCGCTCAAAGAACAGTGTACCGCCGGGTATTCAACCAGCCGCACCTGTGAAATCGGTCTATCACAGCACAGCGGTCTGTATTATAAATCCATTGTGTATCTGGTTGATGAGTGCACGCGCGCCATTTAATATCTGAATTTGCATGAAAATTAATGAGAAGTTAGATTAGGTTAAACTTTATAAATAAAGCAATCTATAAAAGTACAATAAAATATCGATTAAGTCTAAAGGATGGAAATCATTTTATCTCATTAATTTTCACCCCATGGGCGAATCGAAGGCTTCCATCTGCTGCGTTATTAGGGGCGAAGCATAGTTGACTATAGCTTCGCCCTTAAGTGCCTTGCATATGAAAGCCTCGATTCGTGCAAAGTTCAGATATTACGGAGAACCTGCCATGGAAGAATTTACTGCCGATCAAATTGCGGCACTGTCTAAATTTGTATCCTCCGAAAGATTTTCAACCGGTCAGTCCAGCCGCGAACTGCATTTGCATGATATCTCCGCTCATCGTGGGCTCATACCCGCCGGTATTATCTGGCCGGTGTCCACTGAAGAAATTTCAAAAATCTTGACTTGGACTTATGATCAGAATGTGCCGGTCACCCCTTGGGGCGCAGGCACCAGTACAGAGGGCAATCCTGTGCCCACCCGTGGCGGCCTTGTCATGGACCTGACCCGCATGGATAAAATTATTGAAATCCGTCCCCGGGACCTGCAGGCCGATGTCCAGCCCGGTGTTTTGCGCAAAGAACTCAACCGCCAGGCCGGCCAGCAGGGGCTTTTTTTCCCTCCCGACCCCGGGGCTGACGCCACCATCGGTGGCATGATCGCCAATAATGCTTCGGGAGTTCAAACCGTCAAATACGGAGCCACCAAAGATTATGTCATGAAACTTACGGTGGTGCTGCCCGGCGGCAACATTATTCACACCGGTTGCAAAGCGCATAAATCCTCTTCGGGATATGATCTATCCCGCTTATTTGTTGGATCCGAGGGCACCCTGGGAATCGTGACCGAAGCCACCCTGCGGTTGACCGGCATCCCCAGCCACCACCTGGCGGTTACGATTTCCTTCAGTCAGCTGGATGAGGCCTCACAGGCTGTGGCGATCATGATCGGCTCCGGATTGGAGCCGGCCGCCCTGGAATTGCTGACACCACAGCTGATCCATCTGATGAACCGTGAAAATAATATAGGGCTTCCGGAGGCGCCAACGCTTTTTTGCGAATTTCACGGCATCAGTGCGGCCACCCTGCAGGAAACCGCCGACCTGACCCGGGAATTATGTGAAGATTGCGGGGCCACCGGATTCAAGTCCGGCGTTGAGGCCAATGAACGCGCCCAGCTCTGGCGTGCGCGTCATGAAGCCTGGGAAACCATTCACCGTGCCCACCCGGGCAAGGAGACCCTGATCGTGGATGCAGCGGTGCCCATCTCACGCTATCCGGAGATGATCATCTTCTCGCAGAAACTGGTGGATGACAAAGGGGCTGCCGGTTATATCTTTGGCCATGCCGGCGATGGCAATTTGCATGTTGTTCTGGTGGGCGATCCGGACAACGAAAAAGAGTGGTCTCTGCTGGAAGATATTAACACCCGGGTTGTCACCCGGGCGGTTCAACTGGGCGGCACCTGCACCGGCGAGCACGGCATCGGTATCGGCAAGCGCAAGTTTATGCAACTCGAGCACGGTGACAGTTATCAGTTGATGCGCCGGATCAAGGATCTAATCGATCCCAAGGGATTGCTCAATCCGGGGAAAATATTTATGGAACCTTAAACGGCTGGGGTAAAAAAAATTTCGTCAAAAATACTTCACGAGCAGGCAAAATGAAACAGGCATAAGGCCCAAGGCGCAGGGCGCAAGGATAAGACCTCGAATCTGAATCGTTTTTACTGTCGGCCGTGTGCCTTACGCCGTGCGCCGAACACGTAAGACCACCGTAAATAGAAATACATTCTTGTGGCAGGAATTTCGAATAACATTCAACGGAGGTAATTATGAAAATTGCATTTATCGGACTGGGAACCATGGGTGTGGGCATGTCGCTCAATATTCTTAAAGCCGGCCACGAGGTCAGCGTGCACAACCGCACCCGTGAAAAAGAAAAAGCCGTCGCCAAAGAAGGGGCCCGGCGGGCCGTATCACCGCGGGAGGCCGCAGAAGGTGCCGAAATTATGGTGACGATGGTCAGCGATACGCCCGATGTTGAAGAAGTCGTTCTGGGCACTGACGGGATCATCCATGGCGCGCCCCGGGGCGCGATTGTGATCGACATGTCCACCATCAGCCCGGCTGCCACACGCAAAATGGCGCAGGCGCTCGGTCAAAAAGGCATCAAAATGCTGGATGCGCCGGTTTCCGGAGGACCGGAAGGCGCCAACAATGGAACATTAGCTATTATGGTGGGCGGAGATTCGGACGATTTTGCAAAAGCCTTGCCGATCCTGGAAATCATGGGCAAAACCGTTACCCACGTGGGGCCCATTGGCGCCGGACAAATTACCAAGGCCATCAATCAAATTATCATTTCCGGTACCTATCTTAGCGTGGCGGAAGGATTAACGCTGGGCATGAAAGCCGGGCTGGATATGGAAAAAGTGATCGCGGCCATCAATGGCGGTGCAGCCAGCTCGTGGGTTTTACACAACCGCGGCATCAATGTGGTCAACAATGACTACCCGCTGGGTTTCCGCGTCAAGCTGCACCACAAAGACCTGGGAATCGCGCTGCAAACGGCACGCGAATTGGAAGTGACACTTCCGGTCACCGCTTTCGTCGAACAAATCGAAAATGGTCTTATTGCCAGCGGCTACGGGGACGACGATGTATCTGCTATCGGTCGTGCAATACGAAAGCAATCCGGACTAGATTAATAGAACCTACGGGTTATCCGTCAGCAGTTCATTGTATTTGAAAGGGCTGTTATTCGAACTTATGATTAAAGCTGGCTTTTGTTTTGATGCACTCGCGATCGCAGAGCCCTATGGGAGAAACAATGATACCTGAAATAGAAAAGATCCTGTACACCACCGACCTTTCAGAAAATGCGCGCTATGCCTTCAGCTATGCGGCCAGTCTGGCCAACCGCTATGATGCCGGCATCACCATCCTGCATGTGTTGGAAGATATATCGCCCACCACCGACAACCTGGTGGTTGGCATCATAGGCCGGGAGAAATGGAATGAGCTCAGGGGCAACAATGAAAAAGAGGTTCTGGCCACCCTTAAATCAAGGCTCACCGAGTTTTGTGAAGATGTGCAGGCAGAGCTCCCATCGTGTCCGTTTATCACCGACAGCATCAAGGTCAAAATCGGCAAGCCGGTCGCTGAAATTTTGCAGGAAGTTGAAAATAACGACTACGATATGGTCGTAATGGGTGCCTACGGCCATGGTGCTCTGTCAGATGCGGTGATGGGCAGCGTTTCGCGGCGGGTGGTCCGGCGCTGCAAGAAGCCGGTATTGGTGGTTAGACTTCCCGAGTAAAAATTGGTTTAGAAACCAATTTTGGTTATTGGTTAATCGTTATTCGTCATTGGCATGAGATGCGTCTCCGTTTTCCTCTAATAACTAATAACAAATAACGAATAACTTAACATAAGGTGGCGGAATGTGACTTAATTTTGCACAATATCAAACACCTTTATATATCTTTTTGACTTCCTGTTCTTTTAAGTCCTTGCGCATAATTTTGCCGGTGGCCGTCATCGGCAGCTCGTCGACAAATTCAATCTGCCGCGGGTACTCATGTGCAGCCAGGCGCACCTTAACAAATTCCTTAATGTCAGCGGCGACATCATCACCGGCTGCAACATCCGATTTAAGGGCGACAAAAGCCTTGACAATTTCGGTCTGCACGTCATCCGGGCTGCCGACAACCGCCACCATGCCCACATGCGGGTGCTTCATAATACAATCTTCGATCTCGGCCGGCCCGATGCGATAACCGGCGCTGGTGATCACATCGTCCTTGCGACCCACAAACCAAAAATACCCCGCTTCGTCCTGTTTGGCCAGATCGCCTGTCAGGCGCCAAGCGCCTACAAATTTATCAGCCGTGGCCTGCGGATTTTTCCAGTATTCTAAAAACATGACCGGGTCAGGCTGGTTGGACAGGCGCTTTAAATCCGCAAACGTATATTTTTCGACCCGGCCGTCTTCATTTTTATATATCAGGGCCAGCCGGTCGGGCTGTGCAGCCCAGCGGTCACAGATGTCCACACCAATGTTGTAATGCTCGGGAATTTCCCAGCGAAATTGGGTAACGACATCCTCGTAAGTATTGCCGGGTGTTAGCATAACCGCATCTCCTCAGCATCAATTTATGCTGGCCCCAACATCAATAGGGGGTCGGAATGAATACAACCGCTCTCTTTATTGACCTCGGGCTGCTTTTATTTCGGCCTCGGGTCGCCAGTTTTCAGGTGCTTTGAGTTCCAGCAGGTCATGATAGATAGGGAACGGATATTGGGGATTGTCAGCCACCCGTCCGAAGTATGTTGAACAGCTCAATTGATTGTCGATGGTGCGGAAAAAGAGCTTTCCGCGGGTGGTGTCAATGGTCATTCCTTTCATGGCATCTTTGACCTTTTCGACATCGATGCTGCCGGCTTTTTCAACACCCTGTTTAAGGGCATAAACACCGTCATAGGCCATCACCACCCAATCGCTGGGATAGGTGCCAAATTTGGCATGATAGGTATCCACCAATTTGGCCATCATGGGGACATCCAGGTGGGCAAAAAAGGGCGCCCGGGTCCGACCATACTGGCCTCTACGAATGCTTCTGGCCTGTGATTTCAATTCGGCGAGGCTGATCAGACCACCCGGATATTCAACCTGTTTGAATAACCGATAGTCTCTGGCATCCCTCATCCAGAAGGTATTGTCCGTGCCCGCAATGGATCCGAGGACAAAATCAGGCTTTTGGGCCAGAATATCGACAATAAAGGAATTAAAGCGCGACTGACCCAACCTTGGCCAGTAGGTGCTCACCAGCTCTAAATTCGGTGCGACCTGTCTTAAAAGATCGACCTGCACCTCCTGGCTGGACCGGCCCCAGGCATAGTCGGAGGCAATGGTCGCATATTTTGTCCAGTTATTTTCCTGGGCCAGATTGGCAACTCCGACGACGACTCCCTTGGACATCATATAGGTGTTGGGGACAACCGAAAAGGTATACGGGCTGGGGTCCATCTTCGTAATATTTTCCGAATTGCTGATCGTTGCAATGTGCAGGACTCTGTTCTGGCGGCAAATGGGTTTGATGGCCAGGGCCGTCGCACTGGAATAGGTTGCGATAATTGCTCGAACCTTATCGTTTTGAATCAGACTATTGACCACCTGTCGGGCAACTTCCGGTTTGGTCCGGGTATCTCGGATATGAAGTCTAATCCGATGCTCTCCCAGCAAGCCACCCGAAGCATTGATCTCATTGACGGCGATTTCGATGCCCTCCACCGCTTCCTTTGAGTAGGGAGCTCCGGTTCCGGAAAGGCCCAGCGCAACACCAAGATGGAAAGCGTCGCCGGCAAAAGCGCTGTCAAAAAGTATCACACCCGGTAAAATGATTGACAGAATGACGGAAATAGCGACAAAAGAATTCGTTTTCATGACGCGCCTCCTCACCGATGGTTACGTTGTGAGCGGTGCTCCCCTCCATAACGGCCGAGAACCGTTGGTCGCCAGGGCGCGACAGGACGCCGTTTTGGGCTTAGCCGTAAGCCAGGGCCGGCAGCCAGATGACCAGCTGCGGCCAGATCGCGATTATGACCAGCCCGATCAATTGCAGGATGATAAACGGCACCACGCCTTTGTAAATATCAACCAGCTCCACTTCAGGCGGCGCCACACCCTTGAGATAGAAAAGGGCAAATCCAACAGGAGGCGTTAAAAATGAGGTTTGCAAACTTACGGCAATCAGGACCACAAACCAGACCAGCTCCGGATTATCCACGACGCCGTGCCCCTCGATCTGAAATCCCAGGTTAGAGACAACCGGTGCAATCAAGGGTAAAACGATTAAGGTGATTTCGATCCAGTCTAAAAAGAATCCGAGTAAAAAGACAGCGCCCAGAATGACGGCCATGATGCCATAGGGCCCCAGCGGGATTCCGGTTAAAATTCTTTCGATGAATTCATCGCCCCCCAGGCTTCGCAGCACCAGGGCAAAACAGGTGGCCCCCAGAAAAATAGCGAAAATATAGGCGGTGGTATTAAAGCAGGCCTTCATGACTTCGGTGATGACCTTAAAATTGAGCTTTTTATTGATGGCTGCCAAAATGGTGGCACCCAGGGCGCCGACCCCGCTGGCTTCCGTGGGGGTCGTAATGCCGGCAAAGATGGAGCCCAGCACGGCAATAATCAGGGCTGCCGGGGGCAAAATGCTTTTGAGTACATCCCAGATCATGCGCCAGGCGATCGGCTCACGCTCGGGATCAAGCGGCGCTGCTTTGGGATTTAAAAAACTAAAAATCAGAATATAAGTGATATATAAGGAGCCCAGGATGACGCCGGGTACGACGGCGCCCATAAATAAATCTCCCACAGACAGACCCAGCTGATCGGCCATGATGACCAGCATGATACTGGGCGGAATCAGAATGCCCAGCGTTCCGGAACCGGCGATGGTTCCGAGGGCCAGGGTTTTGGAATACCCCTGCTTCATCATCGCCGGCAAAGACAAAAGCCCCAGCAGCACCACCGAGGCCCCGATAATGCCGGTTGACGCCGCCAGGATGATGCCGATGGTGGTCACCGTTACCGCCAGCCCGCCGCGCACCTTGCCGAACAAACTCTGCATGGACTTCATCATGGTTTCAGCGATCCCCGAGCGGTCGAGCATCAGGCCCATGAAGATGAACATGGGCAGGGCCACCAGAACCCAGTTATCCATGAATTTATAAATCCGATTAACCACCATCCCCAGCGTCAGGTAGTCCAGCCCGGTAATGGTGCCAAACCAGAGATCTGAATAATAGCCCACCAGGGTAAATAGCATGGCCACGCCCCCCAGCACCCAGGCAACCGGAAAACCGGTGAACAAAAGTCCGACAAAGGTCAAGAACATAGCAATGACGAGGTAATCATTGAATTCCATGATTTAGGTTCTCCTCAGGGAGAGAAACGTACGAACGGCACGCGAAACGGTGGCTATGCCCAGCAGAGCGAATGTGATCGGTATCACGCTTTTTATTGCCCAGCGCCAGGGAAGCCCCATGGGGGCATCGGAGCGTTCGTTGACCCGCCAGGATTCCCAGACAAAGTCCAGGCTCTGATGAAAGATGATGATGATAAACGGCAACAGCAGAACGACGGTGCCGAACAGGTCCCAGCGGTACTTCCATTTTTGGGAGAGGCGGGCGTGGATGATATCCACACGAATATGCGAATCCAACATCTGGGCATATGAGGCCCCGAACATGATACCCAGGGCATACAAATGCCACTGCAATTCTTCCAGGACAACCAGGCCGCGGCCGAATCCATAGCGCAAAACGACCTGCAGAATAATCACAACAATAAGGATGCCATTGGTCCACATAACCACATGCCCGATGGAACGAATAATGGCATCCAGGGTGTCGCAAAACTTGTTGGGAACCTGTTCCTGGTTGACTTCAGCGTTCATGGTGATCTCCTTGAAGTATAGGGACTTCAGTAAATCATCCCGTCCCTTCAATCATTGACCGGAAGTTTGGCATGAGCGGCGCGGTAGTCGATACACACGAACCTATCCGCGCCGCTCCGAAAAGATTCTTAAAGCAGCCAGACTACTTGATCGGTTTGGGCCTCGGCAGGAACCCGTATGACTGCCAGAAGCTGTAATTGGTGCGAAATGCGCTGAGATCATCCCAGGCTTCCTTAAACATCGGAGATTGAGCGGACAGTTCGACCGCGACTTCCTGCCAGGCCTTTTTGAAGGCGTCCAGCATGTCATCCGACCAGTAGTGAAGCGTCACGCCGCGCTGTTCGACATTTTCCCTAATCACCTGTCCCTGAAGAGCCTCGGTGTAAGCAAAGGAATCAGCCGTCGCGGCCACACACATCATTTCAATGATCATCTTCTGTTGATCGCTCAGGCCGTTCCAGACATCCTTATTGATCAGCAGCTCAAAGAGGGTGGCCTGTTGATGCCAGCCGGGGAAATAATTATGTTTGACCACTTTGTAAAAACCGAGACGGGCGTCGATGGCAGGCATCGAGAATTCGGTCGCGTCAATGGCTTTTTTCTCCAGAGCAGGAAAAATTTCACCGCCCGGTAGCAGACTGACCGAAACGCCCAGCTTCTGCACGGCCTTGCCGCCCAGGCCATAAAATCGCATCTTCAATCCTTTAAGATCATCGATGGAATTGATCGGACTGCCGAACCAGCCGGATGTTTCCGGTGCGATAATACCGCAAGGTATCACGTGCACGTTATAGCCGGCATCATCATACATTTTCTGGTAAAGTTTGCGACCGTTTCCGTACCACATCCAAGCCAGAAATTCGCCGGCTTCAGGTCCGAACGGAACGGTGGAAAAAATGGATGCACCCGGTATCTTGCCTTCCCAGTAACCCGATATGCTGTAACCGGCATTGACTTTTCCTTTCGAGACCGATTCCAGAATCTCAAACGGGGCAACAAGTTTGCCAGGTTCGTACACTTTCATTTTTACGCTGCCGCCGCTGGCAAGGTTGATTCTGTCTTCTATCCATTTAATCGTTGAGCCCAGACCCGGCAAAGCAGTGGCAAAGCAGATGGGCACTTTCAACAACACCGGTTTATCTTTGGCCATTGCAGGGCCGGCTGAAAAACCAAAAACAGCTCCAAACAAGAATAAGCAAACGATGACCATACTCAGTTTTTTCATCTCGGTTTCTCCTTTCAATCTGATTTTAACTTTTGGATTTGTTGATCAGTGGAATGGACAGGTTGACAGAAAAGCAATCACCTCCCCCCTTTAGTAGCTTTAGTGCTCAAAAAATGCAAGTATCGTTTCGGTTATATAAAAGCAGATATTGAGATTGCGGTATTTTCCCCCTCATTTGCGACAGGGTTTACGCTTTTTTTTGGGCATAGGTCTTCACCATGCCCCCATCAAACAACAGGTCTCCGCCGATCAAATATTTGGCAAAACGTGAAAATCCAAATATGAACAGGTTGGCCACCTCGATGGGCGCCATCATTTCCTTGATGCGCGAAAATCCCATCATGACATCCCGCACCACTTCCTCAGGCGTGATCCCCCGTTGTTCTGCCTGGGCAGGGATCTGATTCAATGTCAGGGCGGTTTTGACAAAGCCGGTGCTAACGGTAAATGAGCGAATCTTGCCTTCGCCTTCGGCGGCAATCGACTGGGTCAAGGCCCGCAGCCCGAATTTGGTGATGTTGTAAACCGGCTTGTTAAGGGTGCTGATATGGGCATGCACGGAAGCCATGTTGCCGATGGCGCCGACCCCGTCGGTGCTTTTTTTGATGTGCGGAATGCTCAATTTGGACAGATAAAAGGGAGCCCGCAGCATCAAATTCTGCATGTAATCGTATTTTTCCATCGGAAAATTGTCGACCGAATCAATGTGCTGAATGCCGGCAATATTGGCCACGAATTTAATGCTACCGAGTTTGGCCGCCTCTGCGACGGCATGTTCGATGTCTGCGTCCCGGCACAGATCGGTCTTCACAAAAATCATCTGCCCGCCCATTTCACGGGCCAGCTTCTGGGTTTTTTTCCCCTCGGTTTCGTTAAAATCCAGACCGACGGTCATCAAATTGTTAGCGGCAGCAGCAATGGCTGTCGCCCGGCCAATACCGGTACCCGAACCCGTGACAATACAGACATTTTGGGTATTGAAATTGTCATCCTCGAGGGTCAAAATGTCGTCACGCTTAATCTCTGGCTCGCGGATATCCATCGCGGTTCCTCCTTGAAAATAAGCTCAGATTCGATTGATAAGATGTAATTAAGGGTGGGTCTATCTCAAAATCTGCAAATTTTGGACCAATTGATTGGATAAATTCATTTGGTTGTGGATCGAATGAAATCGTTTCTAAAGGTCTTACGGGTGCCGTTTTACGATCGACATTCATTTTTTTCTCGACAATACCAGCGGATATCAGTATACGCTAATATGTATCAATCAATATACATGTTGTCATATTGATACAAAAGGGGGAGCTATGAAAAGCGGTCAAAAGAAAGGCGCGGCTCCAGAAAAAGTGATCCCATTTCAATCCCAGTCAGACCCTGCCGGTCCCATCGCGATTCAAGATCAACTGGAAGCTTACCGGCTGATTTTTGAAAGCATCTATAACGGCATCATGGTCACCGACGCCCGGGGAATCATTACCCATTTCAATAAACCTTACGGCCAGTTTTTAGGGCTTGATCCGGCGGCCCAGATCGGCAAGCATTGTACCGAAGTCGTTGAAAATACGCGCATGCATATTGTGGCCAAAACCGGAAAGCCCGAGATCAACCAGACCCAGCGGATCAAGGGACAAAATATGGTCGTGCAACGCATCCCCATCAAAAAGGACGGTCATGTCATCGCCGTTTTCGGGCAGGTGATGTTCAAAGATGTCAAAGATGTCACCAAGCTGGCCGATCGGCTTTCCCTGCTGGAATCCAAGGTAAAACACTATGAAGAGGAACTGATCAACCTGCGTTCCACCCGCTATACGTTTAACAGCATCGTGGGCAACAGCCTGATCATTCGGGAGCTGAAAAAAGAAGCGCTACAAGCGACGGCCAATCAATTTCCGGTGCTGATCACGGGCGACAGCGGTACCGGCAAGGAGCTTTTTGCCCAGGCCATTCATCATGCCAGCCCGCGTAAACTTTACCCATTTGTGCGCATCAACTGCTCGGCCATCCCCAAAGATCTGCTGGAATCAGAGTTGTTCGGATACGAAAAAGGTGCCTTCACCGGCGCTAAATCCGAAGGCAAGCCCGGTAAATTTGAAATTGCCAATCAGGGCACGGTTTTTTTAGATGAAATCGGGGATCTGCCGCTGGTGATGCAGCCAAAGCTTTTGCGGGTTGTCGAAGAAAAGGAGTTTGAACGCGTCGGGGGAACCAAAATCATCCGCTCGGATTTTCGGGTCATCGCGGCCACCAATCAAAATCTCGAAGACATGCTGACCAATGAGCGCTTCCGCAGGGATCTGTTTTATCGCTTGAATGTCATACCGTTGCATATCCCGCCGCTGCGGGAACGCAAAAGCGATATCATACCACTGGTCCAGCACTTCTTAGAGCAAATGACAACCGAGGCCAATCTTCCAGAACTATCTCTGGATAAAGATGCGGCCGGGGCCCTGAAAAAATATGCCTGGCCCGGAAATGTCCGAGAATTGTTAAACGTCCTTGAAAGAGCCCTGTCTTCAATTGAAGGCGACAGAATTCATTTGTGCGATTTGCCTTTTTATGTCAGCCGCGTTCAAAAAAGCCGTCCCAAACAGAATCAAACGGCGATCGACATCAAGGGGGTGCAAGCCCGCGCGGAACGAGATGCCATTCGATATGCCCTGAAAGAAACAAACCACAATAAGGCCCGGGCAGCCAAATTGCTGGGAATTCATCGCACCCTTTTGTATAAAAAAATGAAAAAACACAACATTGCGCTCAACCCCGAATAGCTGATCCGGCATCTGTAGTCCGATTGCTACACGTTACTTATCGCTTCTTCAATGCCTGCCGGGCCTCCTGGCTGCTTTCATAGATATGCGCGGCCACATCCCGTTTTTTAAGGGCATCGCCGAGTTTCATGCGCAAAAAGGTGCTGGTGGTGTAACGGGTCACACCCGAATAATAGTGATCAACCAGATGTTTGACCATATCGGTGTATTCATCCACAATATCAGGCACGATCGTAAAATTATCATAGTTAACGATGGTATAGACTTTTTTCCCTACCGGCTTAACGATCCCTTCCACCGCCTCCTTGACGGCCTGGACATCCTGGGATGATTGGATTGCATAGCCTTCAAAATTGACAAAAAACAGGTTTTCGGCTGGATCATACGTCAGGCGTTCTTCTAACGTCAGGGTCAGAAGATCAGCTTTCAAATCCATGGGCAGCGTGCCAAAGATGCGTTCATCCATTAGCGGCGGTTGTCCCTTAACGATCGGCTCAAACGCCATCTGGGCCAGGATATCTTTTTCCAGATCAACACCTGGAGCGATTTCAACCAGTGCCATGCCGTCGGCAGTGAGTGCAAATACACAACGCTCGGTGATGTAGAGCACGGGTTGCTTTTTTTCGAGCGCATAGCGGCCGCTGAAGGTGACATGCTCCACCTGATCAATGAATTTTTTCACCTTGCCCTCCTGAATAACCTGAAGTGCACCATTATCAATACAAACCTTTAAACTGGCAGCGGTAAAGGTTCCCAGAAAAATGACCTTTTTGGCATTCTGGCTGATATTGATAAACCCGCCGGCACCGGCCAATTTGGGGCCAAATTTGCTGACATTCAGATTTCCCGTTTTGTCGGCCTGGGCCAGACCCAGAAAGGCCATATCCAGGCCACCGCCGTCATAAAAATCAAATTGATTGGGCTGATCAATAACCGCTTCGGTATTGGTGGCCGCTCCGAAATTCAGTCCGCCGGCCGGAATCCCGCCGATCACTCCCGGCTCGGCCGTCAGCGTAAGATAATCCAGAATTTTTTCTTCGTTGGCAATATTGGCCACGCCCTCAGGCATGCCGATACCCAGATTCACCACGCTATTGGCTTTCAATTCAAAGGCCGCCCTGCGGGCGATGATTTTACGCGGGCTCATCTCCATGGGCTCGATGGATTGCATCGGAATTTTATGTTCACTGCTAAAAGACGGGTTGTATACTTCCGCAAAGGTCTGCCAGTGGTTTTCGGGTCGCGACACAACCACGCAATCGACCATAATGCCCGGAATCTTGACCTGCCTGGCATTCAGGGTTCCGCGGTCCGCAATGCGCTCCACCTGCACGATCACAAACCCATTGGAATTTTTGGCGGCCGTGGCAATGGCCAGTGACTCCAATGTCAACGCTTCTTTTTCCATGGTGATGTTACCGTCGGTATCGGCGGTGGTGCCGCGCAGCAGGGCCACATTGATGGGCAGCGTTTTGTAAGCCAGATATTCATTGCCATCGAATTCAATCAGCTCCACGATATCGTCGCTGGTCAGCGCATTAATTTTGCCACCGCCGTTGCGCGGATCGACAAAAGTGCCCAGGCCAACGGTGGTGATCGTACGGGGTTTATGGGCCGCGATATCGCGGTACATGTGTGAGATGACCCCCTGGGGCAAATTATAAGCCACAATTTTATTCTCGATTGCCAGTTTTTGCAGTTTGGGCACCAGGCCCCAGTGGCCGCCGATCACCCGTTGAACCAAACCTTCATGCCCTAAATGGTTCAAGCCCCTTTCAGCGCCGTCACCCTGTCCGGCCGCATACAGCAACGTCAGGTTCTTGGGCTTTCCGTTTTTGGTGAAATAGGTTTCAAGCGCCATGGCGAGCTCCTCGGCGAATCCGATACCCACAAAACCGCCGGTCGCCACCGTATCGCCGTCTCGAATGACGCGCACGGCTTCTTCGGCTGACACGACTTTTCCTTTTTTAGCACGTGCCCCGGGCAAATTGGAAAGCAACGGATGCGCATGTTCTTTTTCTTTACCGATATTTTCCTGAGTCATTTGGCACCTCCTTGACCAAAATGATGATTTGAAAACAATAGGGTAACCGAATCCGCAGTCCCATGCAGAAACGCTCAAAAACCACTGGATCCTGTTACTTTAAATAGTTTTTGTAAAACGCAAGGGTCAATTCCCATGAATCCTGATGGGCCATTGGATTATATTTATCGCCTGGCCACACGAATGAGTGATTGACATCGGGATAAAGAACATAATGGTGATCGACGCCGTATTTTTTACAGGCCAGATCCAAATCGATGGTATTTTCAGCGGGAACGACCGTATCCAGTTTGCCGTGAAATGATAGAACCGGGCAGGACAGGTTCCGGATAAAATCCAGCGGCTCTGATTGATTTAATGGCAGATGATCAAATTCTTCCAGGCCATTTTTCCAGGCGGTCAGCCCGAAGTAGTTAACGACGGCCTTAACCCGGGGAATCAACGATGCCATAATCAACGCCAGGCCACCACCCCGGCTGAAGCCGATCAACCCCAGTTTATTTGCATCCACTGATGATTTTTGTTTTAAAAATGCGATTGATTGCAAAATATCATCAGCGCGAAGTTCGCTCCAATGGGAACGGGCCGAGGCGCCGCCAAACCAGGAAACCGCCAGAGCAGCGAATCCCTCCGCGGCCAGCCTGCGGGCAATTTGTTCGTGGTTGGGTTTGAATCCATCGCTACCATGCAAAACAACGATTGCCCCACGGGTTGATTGCCCCTTCGGCAGACATAAAAAGCCGGGAACATTGATACTCCCGGCAGGATATGAAATCGATTTCGCGGACAAATCCATTTATCTGCCGGTATACATCTTTTCCTGAATATGACGGACGGCAAAATTAAACTCACCGCCGAGGGTTATGGCCGCTGCGGCAGTGGCATAGTCTTTAGCGCTATGGATACCGGCCATTTTTAAGGCTTCTCTGGCCATCGGCGATATGATGCCTTCCGGGCTCGAGGTGATACCCACCTCAACATTGGGCAACTCAACACCAAATACCAAATCCGATCCGCGAATATACGCATAAACCTTCTGGTAACAGGATACCAGATATGGCCTGGGGTTGTTTTTCATGGTGCGATAGAATGCGGGAATAATTTCCCCGCCCATACCGGTGTAAGCCGGCCATCCGATTTCTTCCAGGACCCCCTGGCGATCGAGCTCGATATAAGACAAAAAATCATCGATCGGGCGCTTGATCATTTTTTCAAACTTTTTTATGGGAATGTTTTGTTGTGCGGAAACATAGCGACCGCGTCGATTGCGTGGAGAGGGTTTGAGATCACCATCTCTGCCCATGGCAACCACCGAAATCCGGCATTTGATATTCTGCCGGGCAAACAGATCATCGATTAGATTTTTCGCCAATCCCACCGCATGGGATGTCTGGCCATGGCCGCGGTGATCGGCAAAACGGGTATAAAAACAACAATGTAAAATGCGATCCGCATGATGCTGTTTGTGTAAAAAATCAACCTCAAAAACCTCTCCGCTCCATTCGGCCAGCTGCGCCTGGGTCATCTGTTGGATAATATCTGCAAGGTTTTCTTTGATCAACGCCTGAGCCTTTTCGCGCTCGTCTTCGGTATCAAACACAAATGCTAAATTTCTGGCAGCCTGGCCCCAATCAGACACTTTCACTTCGACCGGCCCGTATTGATTGATCTTGAAGCATCCAACACTGATTCCCAGATGCCCGACACCCGGGCCCCAGCACAGAATATTTTGAAAAGTCTTTTCAACATCACCGCAGACGGTAACTTCGCCGGCATAGCTGTAATAATCCTCCACTCCGCCGATATAGTTGTTGACCAGAGGTTTGTGGCGCTCGTTTTCCGGCAGCACATCCAGTGGCGTGGCGCAAAGCCCGCATCGCACGTACGTATCATCCGCTGCCAGGGTCCAGAGCGTACCGTCTTTGGGACACCGGTAAGCCGTATGATACGGATTTTCCGGCAGTTCGATATGATAAAATTTATGGCCGCATTTTTCTTCGACAAAGGCGCGTCGGGCCATAGTCCCCACAGCGATATTCTCAGGCACCCCAATACCCATTTTGGCAGCCTCATCCTCGGCCTTCCAGGGAGGGATTTCATCATTTATCATGGCTTCTTTTATTTGCTTTATGGCATCATCCCGATTCATCGCTTCCTCCTTCAAGGCTTTCATTCGCAGTCAGTTGCTCTCAATGGCTTCCAATATTGGTTTTTATACTGTATTCAAGTCCTGGCTGAACTTTGCGCAAAAAAGATCATCCCCTGATTGACTTTTTAGTTAAATCCAAAGGCAAACGTTTCAAATTGTTAATATGATACGCTCAGTTTAAACGGGCTTTTTTGGCGGGCTGACGGTCGCCTCGCCACCGATGATCTGGAGGCCGTCCTGATTAAAACAATCGGTTTTGAGCCGAACCCGGTTTTTAGCAGACACGATCTCAATAACCTCAACCTGCGCGGTGACGGTATCGCCGATTAGCACCGGTGCCAGAAAATTCAGTTCTTGACGTATATAGATGGTGCCGTAACCCGGCAGTCTGTTTCCGAGAACTGCAGATATCAGGCCGGCGCACAGCATGCCATGAGCGATACGGGTTTTAAAAAACGTTTCCCGGGCATAAGACTCATTGATATGCGCAGGATTCTGATCGCCGCTAATCCCTGCATACAGGTAGACGTCTGATTCAGAAATAGTTTTCGCAAACTCGGCTTTATCCCCCACTTTGATTTTATCGATGGTTTTTCCGATCATCGCGTATTTCCCTCCTTTCAAGTTTTGCCATTTAGATGAGTATAAAAATAAAACTAATAATAATCATGCTGCAAGAAAAATTCAAAAAATGTGCCAACAAAACAGATTTCATACGATCGGATGCGAGTTCTAAAATTGGCGAATGGAAGGCCAAATCATTTTCTTACCGTTTTGGGCAATTTTTATTGACATAATATAGCGTAAACGTATTTATTGAACAAAAATGGGAAAATATGTTCGTGCCCCGTTTCTCAAATAGGAATGATGAATGACAAAGGTCAATATCGCAAAAATAGGTTACGCTTGCGCATATACGCCCCTGGTATTGCTCGCTGCTGGCGGCTACACGCCCTATCGTATCCTGCCGATGAGCGATTGCCCGGACCAGGCCGGTCAGCTGCTGCACGACAACCTCTGCCCGCATGTCAAACGTATTCTGGATCGCGCCATCAGCAAGGATCTGCCGGATCTTGAAGGTATCGTATTGATGAACAGCTGCGATGCCATGCGGCGCTTGGCGGATGCATGGGCACACGTCAGACCGGATGATAAGATCATTTTTCTGGATCTGCCGGCGACGGCAGACGATGCGGCCATCGCCTATTTTACAGGCGAATTGAGCCGCCTGAACGATGCGCTTTCTGAGTGGTGCGGACACACCATCACCCAGCGCCATATAGCAGCAAGCATTGCGCTATACAACAAATTGCCGCCCCTTTTCAGTCGGTTCAGCGAACGCTTACGCCGGGGCCAGCTGAAAGGCGGTAGCGCCAGAATGCAAACGCTTTATAATGCGGCGATGTCGCTACCGTTTGACAACAGCCTGGAAACCTTGGAGCAGATTCTGGCGGAACCGCAATCAAAAGACCCGCAGCTTGACAGCATCCCCGTATTTCTTTTTGGCAACGTCCTGGCAGACCCGGAAGCGTTAAGGTTGTTTGAGTCCTGCGGGGCCCGCATTATCGAAGATGATCTTTGCACCGGCTCAAGGCTGTTTACGTCGATAGAATTTGATGAAAACCGGGATGTATTACCGCAAATTTCACGCAACCTGTTAAACCGACCGCCCTGTGCCCGGACATTTGATCCGGCTCAACCGCTGAAGATGGCCGAAGACATTTTAGGCCGTGCCCGGGCTTCGGGCGCCCGCGGCGTCATCGGCCAGACGATTAAATTTTGCGACCCTTACCTGGACCGCCTGCCGGCCGTGCGCGAAACCTTGCGGCAGGCCGGCATCCCGTTATTGCTGCTTGAAGGCGACTGCAGTCTGGGAACGATTGAACAGCAACGAACCCGAATCGAAGCCTTTATCGAAATGCTTGATTAGAAATGGCTTCAAAATCCCATCTAAGGCCCAATGATGTACCAATATTTTAAAGATATGGCCGCCGGTATTGAGGCCAAAATTCAACAGGATCCGGATTTGCCCAATCCCAGAAAAAAATATGCGCTGGAGACGGCCCGGCTTGGCAGTCGCCTTTATTCCGGAAAAGACACGGTTGCCTGGTGTGGCATTGCCGTCCCGTTTGATCTGCTCAACGCCATGGGCATTACCTCCTGTTTTGTTGAATTCGTGGGCGCCGTGCTGGCTGCAACCGGCATGGCCGAACCCTTCCTTGAAGAAGCCGAACAGGCCGGCTTTGTCGGCGACACCTGCGGATTCCATCGCACGGTCATTGGCGCCGCCCGCAAACAAATCATGCCCGAACCGGATTTTCTGATCGCCACCACCTGCCCCTGCTCGGGTGGGATTGCCATTATGGAAAACCTGGCGCGTATATTTAACAAGGAACTATTTGTGTTGAACGTTCCCCAAACAGATGAACCGCGGAATGTGCGTTATCTGGCGGATCAATTAAAGGATATGGTCGAATTTATCAGCCGTCACACCGGCAAACCGTTAGATCTGGAGCGTCTGCGCAGGGCGATTGAGTGCACAAATAAGGCCAGCGCGACAATGAAGGCAGCCTATCGTCTCGCCCAACAGATACCATCGCCGACAAATGGCCGTCTGCTCATTAATTTTGGAATCGTCTGGCCCCTTTTTATGGGCACACCGGCCGCAATCGAAATTGCCCAGGCGTATCTCGACGAATTCATAGCCCGCATTAAAAACGGGGCTCCGGGTGTCGCGGATGAAAAGCTACGACTATTGTGGATTCAAAACCGTATTCAATTCAACAATCCGCTGGTCGAGCTGCTGGAAAAGGAGTATCAGACCAACATCGTCTCGGATGAATTAAACGATATCTACTGGGATCCGATTGACCCTGATGATCCCTACCCCGGCATGGCCCGCCGCGCCATAACCATTCCATTTAACGGCAACATACAGGACCGCATTAAACACCTGCGGAAGCTGGCACGGGCCTATCAATTGGACGGGGCTATCAACCCATGCAACTGGGGCTGCCGTCAGGGTACCGGTGCTAAAGGAATGATCAGCGAAGGTCTTAAAGAAATCGGTATACCGGTGTTAAACTTAGAGGTGGACTGTGTGGATAAGCGCAATTTTGCCGAGGGCCAGTTACGAACCCGCCTGGAAGCTTTCATCGAAATGCTGGAGAACCAACCCCGCCCGCAGCATTAGCACTACGCTATATTAAATTGCATTACCCTAATGACACAAAGCTTGTCTTAAAAGCTTTCAGGTGTCAGTGTTCAGGTTTCAGCTAAAAGATGGTGTCAGGTGTCGGGTGTCAGTCCCCTGGTTCAAGGTTCAGCGTTCAAAGGTTCAGGGGTTGGATCTCTGCGGTCAGATGACAGATATGAAAAACAAGAATGGTCTATCAAGGATTGATCAGCCAGAAGCGAGCAGCGAAGGGCGATAACCCTTGAATCTTGAACCCAGAACCTTTCAACCCTGAACCTGTGAACCCAGAACCTTTGAACATTGACAACCCGGTGTGTATCAGATAGGATTTGTTGATTTTTAAAAGGTTTAGGATCGGGGGCAACAAAGACTGGCCTTTGATATTCCGGTTTCAGCCTGTGAATTCTACCAGAATCTGGGACACCACTGGTATCAGAAAGCTGAAACCCAGCGCTTCGATTTTAAATCCTTGCAGGATCGAAGCATTGATGACGATTATGTTGAGAATAAAACATAGCCGATGGAAAAGACACGATTATGGCCAAGCCATTAATTGAAGATCAGCATTTTAACGATAAGAAAAATAGCGATCAAGCAGAGCAGCCGGCTACCAGCGAGGTTCTGCTGACGGAAGCATACCGGCAGGATGCCCTTCGGTTTCGAACCATTTTTGAAGCCGCACCCCTGGGGATCGTGATTGCCGACCCGCAAGGGTACATCCTTGAGGCCAACCAGGCTTTTTCCCAGATGCTGGGGTATCGCCACCGGCAGGTTAAAAGCATGACGTTTATTGATATAACACATCCGGATGACCGTGAGGAAACCATCAAATTGAGCACTGCGGTACGCGAGGATCGCATCAGCTCCTATCAAACCGAAAAATGCTATTTAAAAAGCGACGGCCAGAGTCTGTGGGCGATTGTAAGAGCTTCAGCGGTTAAGGATCAGGATGGAAACATTCAGTTCTGGCTCGGTATTATGGAAGATATCTCCGAGCGTAAACTGGCCCAGGAGGCCCTGATCGAATCCGAGAGACGCTATCGCAACATTCTGGGCAGCATCGAAGAGGGTTATTTTGAAGTCGATCTTAAAGGGAATTTCACCTTTTTCAATAATCGAGTGTGCCAGATAATTGGATATGAACATGATGCCTTGCTGGGCATGAACAACCGTACATACACTTCGCCGGAAACCGCCCGCAAAATGTATCAAATATTTAATCAGGTATTCCGCACCGGAGAGCCGGCAAAAGTAACCAAATATGAAATAATTCGAAAAGATGGCACAAAAAAAATATTAGAGGTGTCGGCCTCCCTGATGAAGGGTGCTGATGATCACCCCTCGGGATTTCGCGGTATTATGCGTGATGTCTCCTCGCGTATTCAATCGGAGAAAGAAAAAAAGCGCCTGGTATCACAGGTGCAGCATTCGCAAAAAATGGAGGCCATCGGCACCCTGGCCGGTGGAATTGCCCATGACTTTAACAATTTGCTGATGGGTTTTCAGGGTAATATTTCGCTGATGAAAATGGACCTGACCGATGAACATCCGCACCAGGAATTTCTAAACAACATGGAAAGCTATGTCAAACGCGGCTCTGATCTTACACGGCAAATATTGGGATTTGCGCGCGGTGGCAAATATCAGGTCAAAACAACCAATCTAAACGTGCTCATCAACAAAAACGCAGACATGTTTAGCCGGGCACGAAAAGAAATTACAATTCACAAAAAATTTCAGGAAGACCTCTATACAGTTGACGTGGACCGCGGCCAGGTCGAGCAAGTATTATTGAATCTATTTGTCAATGCCTGGCAGGCGATGCCCGGCGGCGGCAATCTGTATGTAGAGACAGAAAATATTAACCTGCAGGCCAATGACTATGACAAACCGTACGCCATTGATTCCGGCAAGTATGTTCGTATAACGGTTTCAGACAGCGGCATTGGAATGGACAAAAAAACCCAGGAAAGAATATTCGAACCGTTTTTCACCACCAAGGCATTTGGCCGCGGAACCGGACTGGGTTTGGCGAGCGCCTATGGCATCATCAAAAACCACAACGGCATCATCAATGTTTACAGTGAGAAAGGTCACGGTACGACATTTAAAATCTATCTGCCGGCATCGGACAAGCAGGTGATCGCCGAAAAATTCAAGCTCGAAGAGGCCCGGGGCGGTTCCGAAACGATTTTAATGGTCGATGACGAGGAAATGGTGGCCGATATCGGCAAAGATCTGCTTGAAAAATTAGGATACACCATTCTGGTCGCCGGCGGCGGCGCGGAGGCCATCAAATTGTTTCAGCGTCACCGGGATCAGATCGAACTGGTCATCCTGGATATGATCATGCCCGATATGAGCGGAGGTGAGACTTTCAGCCGCATGCGAGCCATTAAGCCCGATGCCAAAATATTGCTTTCCAGCGGGTACAGCCTCGATAGCCGGGCCTCTGCCATAATGAAGCAAGGGTGCAATGGATTCATTCAAAAACCCTTCAATCTAAAGAAAATCTCTCATAAAATCAGAGAAATACTGGATAACTGATCGCTATCCAAAACGCATCTCAAACGTCCCCGAACAATTCCTGTCCACCTTAAATCTGCATCTAATGTATTTACACGCGCATATTGTCGACTTAACATTAACTGTCAGCGTCTTAATGAACAACACCAATTTGGTTTCAGGTTTCGGGTGTCAGGTTCAAAAGTTCCGCCAGAGGCGGTTCAGGTTTCAGGTGTCAGGTGTCAGTAAACAGAAGACAGAGGACAGAAAACAGAAGACAGATAGGTAGATTCATCTTGCAGTTTCTTTCATCTGTCTTCTGTCCTCCGACCTCTGTCATCTGAAAAATAAACCTGATACCATAACTTAAGATTGTTATTTAAATATAAGGAACTAAAAAATGGAGCCTAAAATGAATATGTATGCAAAGTCGAAGATTAGCGCCCGTATCCTTTCGGCTCTGCTGGTTAGCTATTTTTTAATCGCCTGTGCGCAGGTGCCCATCACCAACCGCCAGAGCCTGTCGTTGCTGCCGGAATCCCAACTGGCGTCAATGAGCTTGCAGGAATACGGTAAAGTGCTCAATCAGAGCAAGCTCTCGTCGAGCCAGCAACAGGTCGAAATGGTGCGCCGGGTGGGTTTTAAGATCGCCAAAGCCGCGGAGGCCTTTTTGAAGGAGGCCGGGATGCAATCGGAGATCAAAAACCTGAATTGGGAGTTCAATTTGATCGAAGACGACAAGCAGGCAAATGCCTGGGTGATGCCCGGTGGCAAAGCAGCTGTATATACGGGAATCCTCAAGTACACCCAGAATGAAACGGGGCTGGCGGTGGTGCTGGGCCATGAGGTCGCCCATGCCATCGCACGGCATGGCAACGAGCGAATGAGCCAGGGGCTTATGGCGCAAATGGGCGGCGCAGCCCTGTCGGCGGCCCTGTCCCAGAATTCGCCTGCCACCCAGAATCTGTTTATGCAGGCATACGGGGCCGGCGCCACCGTTGGATTGCTGTTGCCCTACAGCCGGTTGCATGAAAGCGAAGCCGACCGCATCGGTTTAACCTTAATGGCCCGCGCCGGTTATGACCCGCGCGAAGCCGTTCCATTCTGGCAAAGAATGAACGAACAGGGCGGGCGACGGCCGCCGGAATTTCTATCCACCCACCCGGCACCCGAATCCCGCATCGCCAATATCAAACGTTATATTCCCGAGGCACTGGTGTACTATAAAAAAGCGTGAAGCTATCTCAAAAATGCATCTTACGCCCAAGGGCTGCGTTAAAAACCGATTCAAAATGCTCGAATACTGTCGTGTATGCTCCACTTTTGAATCGGTTTTCGCCTTGCCCTTAGACGTAATCTACTATTTTTTAGACAGCTTCAACATTCCTTTTAATGCTCTATACCATGCGGTTGAGCCGGTAAACGGGCTATCGGGCAAACGGGTAACAGGCTAAACTTTAAACGGATTTTTTTTCGATGAGCTGCCCGAGTGCTTCCAGGTGCGCTTTTTCCTCATCCGCCAATTTTAAAAGTACTTGCTGACTGCCGGTATCGGCACTTTTATCCCCAAAGCGCAAATACAAGTCCAGTGCCTGCGTTTCCAGCATCATGGCCAAATCGAGCACATCTGAAACCGTCTGCAGATAGACAGCATTATTTTGCATAAACTCATCGAGCTTGAAACCACCCTCCAGGATACCCGGTTTAATTTCAGCTTCATAGACCTCGATAGACTTGGCGGGCGGATCGATCTCGGCTAACAGATCAAACAGACGTTGCTTATGATGGCCCTCGATTTCGGCCAGTTTGGTAAAAAGCGCTTTGAGTTCTGCATCGTCAGCGCTTTCAATCAGATTTTGATAGAAGGTCCCCAGTCCCATCTCCATACCATACGCCAGGGCAATCATTTCAG
>JAHEIW010000061.1 GCA_024639185.1 Deltaproteobacteria bacterium
TGGACAACGCGGTTAAGATCGACCCGCAAACCCGCCGCGTGCTTAATGCTGAACTTTTGCTTGCCTAAAGCCTGATGATGATTAATTTCCCTGTATCCTGACAGACCGAATGCGTCTTTTGCTGCGGCCGAAATTTGTTACTTGAAATTTATGCTCAGGTAAAGGATACTGTTGAGAGATATTGAATATTGTAGATTGGATATTGAATATTTATTGCGTCGCTTCGCTCCATAATGACTAAAATTGATTCGCCACAGGCGGACCTTAAATATTCAATTTGCAATATTCAATTTGCAATACTTTTTGGAGGTATGTGTCTTTGAATCCATTTTATAAAAATTTGGCGTTATGGCTGGTCATTACCCTGATGATGGTCATGCTGTATAATCTTTTCAGCAAACAACACCTGGCAGAAACCAGCATCAGTTATACTGATTTCCTGGCAATGGTGGATGACGAGCGCGTATCCCAGGTGGTTATTCAGGGCCAGGAGCTTTTTGTCACCGATTCCGACGGCAATCGGCTCAAAGTGTTTGCGCCCGAAGACAATGAACTGATCAAGATCCTGCGTCAAAAAGGTGTCGTGATCAGCGCCAAGCCGCCGTCTGAAAATCCCTGGTACATGTCTGTTCTGGTTTCATGGTTTCCGATGATCGTTTTGATCGGCGTCTGGATATTTTTCATGCGTCAGATGCAGGCCGGTGGCGGCAAGGCCCTTTCGTTTGGCAAAAGCCGTGCCCGTTTGATGTCGGATCAGTCTGAAAGAGTGACGTTTGAAGATGTTGCCGGAATCGACGAAGCCAAAGAAGAATTAATTGAAATCGTTGAATTTCTCAAAGACCCCAAAAAGTTTACGCGCCTGGGCGGACGCATTCCCAAAGGTGTTCTGCTGGTCGGTCCACCGGGCTGCGGCAAAACCCTCCTGGCGCGGGCCATTGCGGGTGAAGCCGGCGTGCCTTTTTTTAGCATCAGCGGTTCTGATTTTGTGGAAATGTTTGTCGGGGTGGGTGCATCCCGTGTCAGAGACCTGTTTGTACAGGGTAAAAAAAATGCACCCTGCATTATTTTCATCGACGAAATCGATGCGGTCGGGCGCCACCGCGGGGCCGGACTGGGCGGAGGCCACGATGAAAGAGAGCAGACCCTGAATCAGCTGCTGGTGGAAATGGATGGTTTTGAATCCAATGAAGGTGTTATTCTAATTTCTGCTACCAACCGGCCCGATGTTCTGGACCCGGCATTGCTGCGACCCGGCCGTTTTGACCGGCAGGTCGTGGTCTCAATGCCCGATATCCGGGGCCGTGAAAAAATACTGCGTGTCCACATGCAAAAAACGCCTATTGATAAGGATGTGAATGTGCTAATCCTTGCCAAGGGGACACCCGGTTTTTCCGGTGCCGATCTTGAAAATCTGGTCAATGAGGCCGCTTTGCTGGCGGCTAAACGCAATAAAGAAAAAATCGGTATGGTTGATTTTGAAGACGCCAAAGATAAAGTCTACATGGGCCTTGAGCGCAAATCCAAGGTCATTAAAGAGGAAGACCGCAAGTTGACTGCCTATCATGAGGGCGGCCACGCCCTGGTTGCCCGGTTTTTACCCGAGACGGATGCCGTTAATAAAATCACCATTATACCCCGTGGACGAGCTGCCGGTGTCACCTGGTTTTTGCCCGAAGAGCGTGATTTTAAATACAAGGATCAACTCCAAAGCGAGCTGGCGGTCGCTTTCGGCGGACGGGTGGCGGAAGAAATTGTTTTCAAACGCATCAGCACCGGTGCAGCCAATGATATCAAACAGGCCACCGATCTCGCCCAGCAGATGATACGGAGCTGGGGCATGAGCGACAACCTCAGTCCTTTATCATACGCCAAGGGTGAAGAGCAGGTGTTTCTGGGCCGCGAAATCGCCCAGCACAGGGATTATTCCGACGCCACGGCCCAAAAAATTGATGAGGAAATCAATAATCTGGTCAAAGATGCCTATGAACGGGCTCGATCGGTTCTAAACGAAAATCTGGATGTCCTTCACAAGCTGGCGGAGGTGCTGCTCGAAAAAGAAACCGTTCCGGGTAAAGAGCTTGATGAGTTGATTAAAGAATTGCGTCCCGGAATCGAGCTCCCCTCCAGACCTTTAGACGACCAAGAGACCACTGCGGAATCTGCTGCCGATCCATCCTGATGATGCAGGCCTTTCCCAAAACTTATCGACTGGCATCGGCCGGTTTTGACATGGAATTCGGTCATCGTACGGGTATTATGGGTGTGGTTAATGTGACACCGGACTCATTTTCCGATGGCGGAAAATTTTTAAGCCGGGAGTCCGCTGTGGACCAGGGCCTTAAACTGGCAGCGGACGGCGCCGACATCCTGGACATCGGCGGTGAATCCACCCGGCCATTTGCCGATCCGGTGCCGGTTGATGTGGAAATCGAACGGGTCATTCCGGTCATTGAACAGCTGGCCGCTGAAATCTCCATTCCCATCTCCATTGATACCATGAAAGCCGAAGTCGCCAGACGGGCAATCGAAGCCGGCGCATCGATTATCAACGACATCTCTGCCCTGCGTTTCGACCCGGAATTAGGCGCGGTAGCCGCAGCGTTCGGCACGCCAGTGGTGCTCATGCACATGCTGGGCAGCCCTAAAACGATGCAACTGTCTCCGTCCTATGCCGATCTGATCGGCGATATTTCAGATTTTTTAGACGCAGCAATCAACAGGGCGCTAAAGCAGGGTATCTCAAAATCGAAAATCATCATTGATCCGGGAATCGGTTTCGGCAAAACGGTATCGCATAATCTTTTACTGATCAGGCAGATACAGGCGTTTGCAGTCTTGGATGCGCCTATTCTGGTGGGTCCTTCTCGTAAAGCATTTATCCGTAAACTATTAAAAGACGAGCATAGCGGCGATATCACGGCGGATATGCCGATCGTTGAAACCGGCACCCAGGCTGCGGTTGCTGCGGCGGTGCTCTGCGGCGCGCACATCGTACGGGTGCATGATGTCGCCAACACCCGGGCCACGATTCGGATTCTGGACGCGATGAAAGTTGTCCGGAAAGATTAAATATCTCTGACGTTAGATTCAATGGTTCCAGGTTCAAAGATAAAATGAGTTGTTAGATTGGTTTAATTAGTTTCATTGGTTGAATTGGTTGGACTAAACAGAATCAATCGAACAAATTCAACCAATCAAACCAATCAAACAAATTTGGCGAATGAAAATTTAAAATTAAACTCTGATTCGTAATTTCTGATATTGGGAATTTGCGGAAGGAGAAAATGAAATGCTTCTGGTCATTGATGTCGGCAATACTCACACGGTCTTAGGCGTTTACGAGGACGACCAATTGCGTAACGATTGGCGTATTCACACCGAACGCAACTCGACCGAGGATGAGTTCAATGTGTTTATCAACAGCCTGTTTACTGCTGACGGCATCCAGATAGGTGATATTACACAAACCATTATCTCATGCGTTGTCCCGCCCATGGTCACCATCTTGGATGCTTTCTGTCGTAAATACATCGGTCATCCCCCCACATGGGTTGATGCCAAAAATTGTGCGGGCATGCCCATTTTATTAAAAAATCCCGCGGAGGTCGGTGCAGACCGCATTGTCAATGCCGTGGCCGCCTATCATCGATACCGCAAGAGTTTGATCGTGGTTGATTTCGGCACCGCCACAACGTTTGACGCCATTTCTGAAAAGGGTGAATACATTGGAGGGGCCATCAGCCCCGGAATCGGAATTGCTTCAGAAGCTTTATTTTTAAAGGCCTCCAAGCTACCACGCGTGGAAATTTTTAACCCGCCTGAAAACGTTATCGGTAAAGATACCATCGGGAGCATTCAGTCCGGCATTATATTCGGCTATGCCGGCCTGGTAGATGGAATTGTCAGGCGGATGAAGCTGGAGATGGGAACTGAACCCAAAGTTATTGCCACCGGCGGTTTGGCCGAACTTTTATTCGATGTTTCCGAAACCATTGAAGTGGTTGAACCGGCACTGACGCTGGCAGGTTTAAAAGTCATCGCCAATCAAGCCTAACCCCGGTTTAAAGGTTCAACGTTCAAGCTTGCTTCAGAGGTTGGACATCAGCGAATATATTCGCATCATAGCGGCTATCAGGCAGCCTGCGACAATCGTCATCTAATCGCACTTCTGGAAGCTGGCGGCCAAAACCCGAAACACGTAACGCGCAACTCGGAAAACTAACCTCTGAACCCTGAACCCTGAACCTCTGAACGCAGATACCCCAAATACCCATTGATGCTGTTTTTGAGGAAATATTCTTCGCGCGCCTGTACGTCCAACGGCAGTTGATCAAAAGTCCCCATCAGTTTATCTTCCCGCAAAAGTTTCTCCAGACATTTTGAATTACGTTCGGTTTTATCAAATTTTTTCATTTCAGTCCTGAGCAGCTGTTCCCAGGTCTGAAGTTGGCGGCGATGGATCTTCAGCATCTCGACAGCATCCGGACGGGCACCGTAATGACCGTAGCAGATATTTTGCGGGTGACAGGCAATAAGGGCATCTACACTCTGCAGGGCATCTTCCAGAAAGAACACCGGCGGGGTGGCCGGTCGCAAATAAAACCGGTTTTTCGGCAGGGCCATGAAGACGCCTCCGGTTTCACCGGCAAACAGGTATTTCTCAGATTGATAACTGACATGATGGGCCGCATGCCCGGGTGTGATGATGGGCTTGATAAATTTGGTCTCAAAACGGTCTGCCGTCTGAAGCCGATTTTCGGCCACCGACTTTATCGGACCGTAGGATAAAGCCATTGAGCCAAGTACTTTTTTTGTCCCTTCCCACAAGCGCGAGGGCTCAACTAGGTGCGGTATGGCGATCGGATGGCAGATGATGGGGGTCTGGGGAAAGGCTTCGGCGATTTCCCCGATGGCGCCGGCATGATCCAGATGAATATGGGTGAGCAAGATGGCGTCCAGTTGACGGATATCTAAGTGCTGTAATGCAAACATGAGATCCGGCGCACAGGCCGAGGGGCCTACATCGATTAAATAGGTGGAGCTGCCGCGGTACAACCAGGCACTGATAAAATTTGAGAAACCGCGTATGGGCGGCGTCAACGGAATCAAAAAAAGATCATCCGCTATTTGTTCAATTTTTGTTTTCACTTCTTCATCCGCTGGTTTTTATAAAATATATCAGGCAGGATATTTTAGCTTATTATAGAAAATGTAAATCTGGTGTTAGCAACGTCAAGAATGGGTATTTTTAATGGAAATGGAAGGACAAAAGTTATCTTTAAAATAGTAGATAACGTTCAAGGGCAAGGCGAAAACCGATTCAAAAGTGGAGCATACACGTTAGTATTCGAGCATTTTGAATCGGTTTTTAACGCAGCCATTGGGCGTTAAATGCATTTTTAAGATAACTTTTTAGACGCGGCCAACCTCCTTTAGCGTCTGCTTATAAATGCGGTAAAAATATTCATTGTCCGTAATTCCGCGACTTAATATTTTCCCGATATCATCGACATTTTTAATATTGATAATTAAGTTGACGCTCTTGTTGAGGGCCATCATGTTATCCATCGTGCGGAATCGGTTGCTGACCAAGGCCACAAACATGTCGCGGCGCACGCTCATGCTCAACCGCTCGAGAAACAGCAGTATGCTGTTGGACTCCGGATTGTCAGAGTCAAAATTTTCATTGATGACAAACAGGTCGTAATTGTGATAGCGCATGCGTTTTAGCGCGTCACGGGCATTCTCGGCATCGGTGATCTGGTAGTCCATGACTTCAAGGGCGTTGGTAATCGTCCTGCGGACCTTTGGATTCGGTTCGCATACCAGGGAGGTCAAACCTTCTTCCTCGATGAAGTCAAACGGTTTCTCGGACGCATTATAACCGCTCATCGAGCCGCCGGAGCGGCCGCCTGCGGAACCCTTTTGAGGCTTCAAGGTAATGTAGCCTTTACATTTGGGACAGGCAACAGTTGTGCGCTTGCCTGCGGGGATCTTTTCATTTGCTATCTTGAATTTGCTTTGACAACTACTGCAGATAACATCCATGGCGATTGGTCCTGTATACAACGAATTTATGTTTATGTTTAGCTTCGATATTACATCAGATTGTCCCGTTGAGCCGGTTAAGCCCGTTTAGCCCGATATAGAAGAAAGAAGTTAGATTTGTTTTTAAACGGGTAACGGGCAAACCTTTGTTAACGCACGGATTTGGCATAGTTCCGATCAATTTCCAGGCTGTCAATGTCGGTCGTGGCTTCACCCCGGGCACTCTTGATTGAATCGATACCGCGCCCCACAATTCCTTTATGTGAGCAATAGCCCAATGCCGTCTCCTGGGTAATCAATCCCTGCTCGTACAGGCCGACAATATGCTGGTCGAATGTGATCATGCCAAAAGCATTGCCTTTTTCCATGATTTCATAGAATGTTTTGCCTTCTGATTCCCCGTGCAAGATCAGGTCTTTGACCCTCAGATTGGCACCTAAGATTTCAAAGGTTGCCACCCGGCCGCCGCCGACTTGGGGAAGCAGCCGTTGGGAGACGATCCAGCGCATGGTGTCGGCCAGGCGGATGCGAATCTGTTCAGCATCTTCGGTGGAAAACATACCCAGAATACGATTGACCGTTGAGCCGGCATCAACGGTGTGCAGGGTTGTTAAAACCAGATGGCCGGTCTCTGCGGCGCGCAGGCCGATTTCAATTGTTTCGCGATCGCGCATTTCACCGACCAGAATCACCTTGGGGGCCTGCCGCAGAGCGGCCCGCAAGCCATTGGCATAGTTGTCAAAATCCATGCCCAGTTCGCGCTGGTTGAAGGTCGATTTTTTATGCGGATGTTGGTATTCTACCGGATCTTCCAGGGTGATAATGTGCACGGATTTGTTCTCATTGATTTCATCGAGTACGGCTGCCAGGGTGGTGGTTTTACCGGAACCGGTTGCGCCAGTGACAAAGACAATGCCGTTAAGTTCCTTGGAAATATTGAACATTGTTTTGGGCAGCTCGCGTTCCTCGATGGTCGGGATTTTAGACTCCAGCTTACGCAAAACGATCGAGATGTTGGCGCCCTGGGAAAAAATGTTGACCCTGAAACGTGCTTTGCCGGGCAGTGCGTAGGACATGTCGCAGGAGCCAGCACCCAAAAGGGCATGGGTCAGGCGGCGGTCCTGGTTGACCAGATTCAAAGCAATGACCTCGGTTTGAAAGGGGGTCAGTGCTTTAAATGTCGGTTTAAAATCAACGGGAATCAATTCACCGGCGCTCTCCACCTGCATGGGCTTGCCGACGGTAAAGTTCAGGTCGGAGACATCCCGGTGATAATCCAGCATTTTTACCAGAAGATGGTCAATTTCCTGTTTTTTCATGGTACGGCCTTTGTTGTTTTAGATTATCCGTTAGCAAGAAAAAGCGTCACGAAAATTACCACAAAGAGCACGAAGTATAAGAAAATTTATGTTAATCTTTGTGTCCTTTGTGTCTTTGTGGTTAAGAATCTATTCTTTTTCTGTTCTTATCAGACTTCGGTAAAGTCGGTTGGTGGTGCTTTAAGCAGAGGCCTGAATCTTGCTTTTTCGTTGGCCTTTGCATAGGCCTCGTCGGAGCTTATTTTTCCGGACTGGAACAGTTCCATTATGTAATCATCCAGCAGAATCATACCGTATTTTTTTCCGGTTTGAATCATGGACGGTATCTGATGGGTTTTGCCTTCGCGGATGAGATTGCGAACCGCCGGATTGGCAATTAAAATCTCCAGGGCCACGATACGGCCCTTGCGATCAACACGTTTAAAAAGGGTCTGGGCGACCACCGCGCGGAGTCCGTCTGACAAAGTCGATCGAATTAAGGGTTGCTCGTGAGAAGGAAATACCTCGATAACACGATCGACGGTTTTATAGGCGCTGGATGTATGCAGCGTGGAGAACACCAGGTGACCTGTTGAAGCCGCTTCGACCGCCAGCGAGATGGTCTCAAGGTCACGCATTTCGCCCACCAGAATAATATCCGGATCTTCGCGCAGGGCACCGCGCAGTGCAGCGGAAAAGGTTTCGGTATGCAGGCCGACCTCTCGGTGATTTACGATACAGCTCTGGCTTTGATGCACGAATTCAATGGGGTCTTCGACCGTTATAATATGATCCTTGCGTGCGCGGTTGGCCACATCAATAATGGATGCCAGGGTGGTGGATTTACCGCTGCCGGTGGGCCCGGTCACCAGAATCAGTCCTCTGGGAAGGGTGGCCAGTTTTGACACGACCGGCGGCAGGCCCAGCTGTTCGGCGGTCATGATCGTGCTGGGAATTTCACGAAAGACAGCTCCCACGCCGTTTCTTTGCATGAAAAAATTAGCACGGTAACGGGCCAGGCCAGGGATTTCGTAAGCAAAATCGATATCACCGGTTTCCTCAAATGTTTTAACTTTGTGCTCGGGTGCAATTTCATAGAGCATGGCCCTGAGGTCATCATTATTGAGGACTTTATATTTGATTCTTTCAATGTCGCCCCTGATTCTGAGCGCCGGAGGCTGTCCGGACGCCAGATGAAGGTCTGAGGCACCCTGTTCGTTCATCAGTTTAAAAAATGCATCAATTTTTGCCATTAACCGCTCCTGGTATCAGTACATCCGTTATTGCCATCCCCATTTCATCGATCGAGCCGTATCTTCCAAATATGTCCACAAAGAGCACCAAAATATGCTTAGATTTAAAACAGTTTTTTTATCCTTTGTGTTCCCCGCCCGCCATGCGAGCAAGGCGAGCTGTCTGATGGTTTTGTGATTATTATCCTATTTTTATCGTAACCAAGCGCCAAACTTCCAAAGAAAAAATTTTTCCGCAGAACCCTGCGTTCAAATCGGATAAAACCGCCTGAAACGAAAGCTGATCCTTAGCTGAAAACTAAGATATGAGCGCCTGCCGCACTTTCAGCGGTCAGCACCCGTGCATTCATTTCAGGCGGTTTTAAAGACGTTGCTGATTTTTCGAATCGGACGTTTAATTCGACTTTTTTAGGAACTTGATTTTGTCGTCTTCTTCGTCTTCTTCTTTGATTCCCTCTTTTCCGATTTCGAGCAGTCTGGAGTGGGCTTCAATGATCGAACTGATCTGAACTTCGATTTGCGTCCGCTGCCGTTTTAATTCCGAAATGTCCTCATGCAGTTGCGCCAGGCGATTGTGAGCCTTATTAAGAATTTTTTCGGCTTTTACTTCAGATTCAGCGATGATCAATTCGGCTGACTTACGGGCATTGTCCTTCATCTGGTCCAATACTTTTTGAGAATTAAGCAGTGCCCGTTTGAAGGTCTCTTCCCGTTTTCGATATCCCTGGATTTCCAGTTCCAATCTTCGGACTTCGTCCGACAGATTCTGATTTGTCTTCTGCAACGTTTCGAAGGTTTCAGCCATCTGCTCAAGGAAGGCATCAACCTCTCGAATGTCAAATCCGCGAAATCGGGTTTTAAATTGCTGCTGTTGGATATCAAGGGGCGTAATTTTCATTGGCGTTCACCTGCCTTTCATCTTATCCTAAGGACTGGGCCAAACCTTCAAGGCTGTTGACCACAAATATTCGCAGGAAGATAATGATCAGAATCACCACAATTGGAGAAAAGTCGATTCCACCATACATCATCGGTATTCTTTTGCGAATTTGAATCAGGACCGGCTCCGTTACATTATGAATGAAACGCACAATCGGATTATACGGATCCGGGCTTACCCATGACAGCACGGCGCGGGCGATTGTAATGAACATAAAAATTACCAAGACATAATCCACCACCGTTGCCACCGCGACTAACAGGTTTCGAAAAACGAACATGATGATCTTGACCTTTTCAATTTTTGCTTTGAATTATCCGCTAAACTCGATTCGGGTGTTTAAAATTAAAACGATAATCTAGGATAAGTCAAGATTTTTCGCGCAATATCAAAGGGTAAGACGCTAGTTGTTACCCGGGTGGCAAACGTCTTCCACCGTCTTAAATATCCTTATGAAAAGAAACCGCAGCATTTGGGATTTTTGACGATTTCCGCCTGAAACTCTTATCTATTGACAAAGAACGAGGCTTTTGAGCCGTTTAAATGCCTTATTATTATCGGGCATTCGCCCGAAATACTTGAGTCCGTTTGCCTCAATTACGAGCGGCAAATTTTGAGAATATTGATGGGAGATAGTCGATGATTATTAAGAATATCACATCCTTAACTGGAATGCAAATGTCATCGTCGAGTTGGATTTCAGACAAAGCGTATCGGGCATGGGGCATCGGTCGTGGTGCACAGAGCGCAGGGCAGCGGGCAGGGGGCATTCTGCTAAAACGCACCGGGCCTTAAGCCCAGCGTAAAGGACCCGCAGGGGGGCCGAGACCCATAGGGCACAGCGGCAGGGTGCCAGATATAAAGTGGCCGAAGCGGAATTGAAATCGCTATGCAAGCGAGCTTACCCGCCGGCAACCATGGGAATCAAATAGACCTCCGAATCATCGGGTACATATGTATGCTCAAAATTGGGTCGCGTGACATACTGCTGGTTGATGCGCACAACGGCATAAGGATGGGGGTCCTTGAGCTCTGCGAGCAGGTCTGACACCGTCATGCCTTCCCGCCATTCAATCTGTTTGCCGGCCACCTGAATCATGAATTGACACCATTGGCCTTTAACAATTCCACAACGTCATCAAAATCGATTCCAAGGCGCTTGGCGGTTTTCAGGGTTGGAATCCCATCGTTTGTCCATCCGCGGCGGTTATAAACAGCATCTTTGAGCGTGTCATATTGTTGTTCACGGTGCTTGCGCAGCGCGGCCAGTTTTTCAGCGGTGCTTTTTTCGTCAATATCAAATTTGTAAATTTCGCTCAGCTGTTTGTCATAGCGTTCGGCGCGGGATTCATATTCTGTTTCGGTGACGGGGCCCATCGCCCGATAGGGGAGCCCATCATGCTCGCGGCGGCCAAAGCCCATGCGCAGGTTAAAAATTCGCTGAAAGTTATAAACACCCTCGCTCATATTAATCAGGTCTTCGGGGCCGGATTCGATGCCGGTAATGGAGCTGAAATAATCCGCATACCACTGGACATGTTTCATGACCTTGGCCGGCTCGGCAGTGTCTTTGTTGTCTTCGGGGATAATGTCATTCCAGGGCAGTTTGCACAGACCGCAGAGCGCGAACCAGGTTCGAAACATGGGGAACCAATGCAGGGCTTCAGCTTTTTGCTCGAAGGTCGGCATGAAGTTATGCACCATGTCCAGGAATATCAGCCAGGCCTCATCATGCTGGGGCCCCTTGAGCGCCAGCCCGTATCCGCCCTGCTGTGCCAGTGATTCCTTGGTCATGTATTCTGAAAACTCCAGACCCTTGGCCTCCATGCCGATGTCCTGCATGATTGTGGCATCGGCGCCGAAATCCTTTGCGAAAATGGCTTTCATTTTACGGACCCCCCGGCCAACGATTTGACCGAAGCCCTCTCCGGCCGCCATTTGATGCACGATTTCCAGCGCCGCATCGCGGTTGCCGAAATGAAGATCCAGGCCGCCGGTATGGGTTGTGTCGATCAAGCCCATTTCAAAGCACTCCATCACAAAGGCGACGCCGGTGCCCACCGATATTGTATCCAGGCCGTAAGCATCACAGTAAAAATTCATCTCTGCCACTGTATGTGGATCGAATATACCCAGATTTGAGCCGCAGCCGGCGATGGTTTCATATTCGGGACCATCGACAAAAACCTTTTTGCCCTTGTAGGGTCCGCTCAAAGGAACAAAATCTTTAATACCGTGGGAGCAGGCCACGGTGCATCCCATCCAGCAGCCGTCAAAGCCCGGATCAAACAGGCGCCGGTAGACTTCCTGGCCCAGGTTAGGGGCCTGGTCGTGCCGGCCGTAGCGAAAATTATGGGTCGGCAACAGATCGTGATCGTTCATGATGGTGACCAGATGCGTGGTGCCGATTTTGGCCATTTCGTTTTGCTTGGGATCCAGTTCTACAATTTCACGCGAGTGCAGCTTGGCCACATCTTTCAAGCGGGCTTTGTCTGCCGGGTTATTGGTATCGGCCGTGACCGTCTTCCAGCAGGCAACGATGGCCTTCAAGCCTTTGTCGGCGAAAACGGTTCCAACACCGCCGCGGCCGGCCTGTTTGTAACGGGCGCGCTTGCGTTTGGGGTCATACCACGTAAAATTGAGACAGCCGAGCAAGGTGTTTTTAGCGCCGGGGCCTGTCGAAACCACCGAGACATTGCGCGGCTTGCCCTCGGCAAAGTGCTCGGTTAAAATGGCAGACAGCTCATAGGCGTTGTCCGGCAGGCCGCTGGTTTCGAAAATCTGCACCTTTTCGTTGATGCCATCGATAAAAACGACCACCTCGGAAGTCGTCTTGCCCTGGATTTCAAGGGCATCAAAACCGGAAAATTTGAGGTAGGGACCGAAATAGCCACCGACGTTGGAATCGATCACGGATCCAGTCAGCGGTGACAGGGTGGCGACGATGCTTTTGCCGGAACCCGGATAGATGGGGGTTCCTCCCAGCGGGCCGGCCGCAATGCAAAGGGCATTTTCAGGATCATTCCAGAGGGTGGTTGGCTGAACCGCATTCCACAGCAGCCACAGGTCATAGCCTTTGCCGCCGATAAACGTCTTTTTGGTTTTTGCATCTACCGGTTTCGTTTCAATCTGGCCGTCAGACAGATTGACGTATAACGTCTGGCCGGCATAGCCGTTGGTAATGTCGGGTCTTTTGTAATCCAAAGTTTTCGTTGCTTTAAAATGATAATCCGGCATGTGTTTGCTCCTTTTATCAATAATTCAATACACCGTTCAATCTGGCTTCTGGCTTCTCTCAAAGTGTCAAAACTTAATATATACAATTAAGCCGATTTGCAATCAACCCTCATTTTCGTCAAGCCGTCAAATCGTTGAAGGGTAAATTAGTTAAAGAATCAGCTGTTTTTCTCAACATCTGACAATAGTGGAATGAATTATCAGCAGCGCAATCGCGCATTGTTTGAATACATTAGGGTGCGTTGCGAAAGAACAACCCATAACCGCAAAGCGGCTTATGATTCTGGTGGTGATTTTAAATCAACCTCATTATCATATATTTGATTGCTGTTCTTTCGTTACGCCCCCTTATGCATGAGTTTGCGCGATACAGTCGCTGATGATTCATGCAGCGAGCGTGTTAAGAAAAACTCCCCGACCCCTCAAATAGTTGATTCGTTAAATCGTTAAGACGGAATATGTCGATTGACTATTTGATGTGTCGACAATTTTCCGTGCTGCAGAACTGCAAACGATTTAACCATTCAACTGACCAACGATTTAACCAGCGAGGCGAATCCGCAATTTCGCTGCAGGCGAATTGCAGCTTCGCCTATTTGAGCGCTTCCTGGCCCTTGAACGACCGATGGGGCGAAAATGCTTCTAATATGATGTGATCATCAGCAGTGGTTTCAGCGGCGATCAGGCGGGCAACCACTTCGGCAGCCCCCGGTCCCAGCATCAAGCCCTGGCCGCACATGCCGGTGACATGCATCAAGCCCCTGAGCTGCTGGTTCCAGCCCACCAGCGGCGAGCCGTCCGGCGTCATCGGATACAGACCGCGCCAGGTCCGGCGCACCCTCAGGTTCTTGAGCCGCGGCAGCAGGTGCACCAGGCGGGCACTTACCTGGGGCAGAAATTCAGCCGTTTCGCCCTTGGCGGTGCCGACAATGGGTGGATCGGGCGTAATACAGAAAATTACCTGTCCGTGTAGATTCTGGTAAAAATAAAAATTCTTGGATCCCGGCCCCGGGCGAATATCCACCACCATACATTTAAAAAACGACCGTACCGGTTCTGTGATGGCGCCTTCGTGAGAATCCGGAACGACCGTCAGGTCGATGCCGGCGGTACGACTCAGTTCCGGTGAGAATGGCCCGGCCGTATCAACGACAATCGGGGCATGATATTCAGACAGCTCGGTCTCCACGCCGCTGACGTGGTCGTTTTCAACCTGTATTTGACGAACACGCTCTTTGAAGTGAAAATCGACTCCCAGTTCAACGGCCCGCCGATAAAAGGCATTGACGGTCAGAAGCGGTGAAATCGATCCGTCATCCGGCGAAAAGGTGCCTCCGCGCAATCTTTGAGGATTGATACCGGGAATAAGCTGCTGGATGTCTGCGGGTTTCACGAAATCAATACGCAGCCCGTATTTTTTCTGAACGGGCAGCAGCTTTTTTAGCATGGTTTCGTCTTTTTGGCGATAAACTGGAAAGACATAGCCGCCTTTGAGCCATTCAATATTATTGCCATACAGATCCTGCCAGGTTGCAAAAATTTCAAGCGATCGCCGACAGGTCAGAATTTTGGCAGGATCCGAATGGGTGGCCCGGATGCCGCCGATGGCATGTTTGTTTTCGCCCTGGCCCGGTGACGGATGCATGTCAATCACCCGGGTTTTGAATCCCTGCTCGGCAAGCGCCAGGGCGGTCGGCACGCCGACCGAGCCGGCGCCCACAATGATTACATCACTTGTTTTCAATTCGACCTCCCTGGTGTGCTCCGGCCAATATGCCAATCGGCACTTCTACAAACAAGGGTCGATCGACGCGATCGGTTACCGTGCCCAGATCGATGCCTTCTTCTTGAAAGATTCGCCAGATCATCGGCCGGCAGGTTTTTGAGCCACAGGCGCCCATGCCGACGCGCGTTACCGCTTTTAACTGATTGATATCTCTAATGCCCCTGCGAATCGCCGCTTTAATCTCACCGGCTGTTATGCGTTCGCAGCGGCAGACAATGGCGTCATCGGGTGGCAACTCTTTCTCGTAGATCAAGGAAGGCTCGATTTGCTGATCCTGCACCCAGATGCCCATGACCGCTTTGGCCACTTTTTTATCGACTTTAACCTGTACGAGCAGTGTGCCCGGAAATTTACGCCGGGTCGACAGCTTTTCCACCGGATAATACCCCAGGATGGCACCATCCACATCGGTAAGCGGGACTTTCTGGTCGACTTCAACCCGCTCGCGCCAGATTTCATAGGGCAGGGTAATCAGGGGGTGCTCGGGATCGTCGCGATAGTCGACTAAAATCATCGATAGGCCCGGACAGACTGCCACACAGCTGCCGCAACCGGTGCAGGCGTCTAAATCAATGATGTATGGCAAGCCGGTGATCTCATCCCGTTCGGTGCGGATCGCACCAACCGGGCATACCGACGTACAGGGATTACAGGGCACCTCCTGGTAACAGTGGAAAATCGGAAATACCCCTTTTTCGCGTTCGGGCTGTTCGCGCGTCCGGGCGGGACCGGGTTTGGATTTTAAAATCGTGGCTTTTTCATCCCATTCTGCGGGAATCTCACCGACCGGCAGGCCCAGGGACTGAGCGATTTTTAACCCCTCGATCTTGCCTGTAAACATGGCCGCCGATGCTTCGGCAATTTCCTGGGCATCACCGGCACAGAACACATCCATGCCCCATTGTCGCGCTTTTAAGTAAAATTCATTGACTTCGGCCAGGCCGACGGCAATCAGAACCGTATCCACCGCATACGTTTTGTGGGTATCCGGAACCACCTTCCAGTCCTGATTCAGGCGGGCGACGGTGACCGCTTCGACCTTGTCCCGACCCGTTGCGGCCACGACGGTATGGCCGGTTAAAATCGGCACTCCCAGCCGTTTGAGCTTATCGGCATGAACCTTGTATCCGCCAACCTGCGGCAGGGCTTCTATCAGGGCAACCACTTCGATTCCGGCCTGAATGGCATGATAGCCGGCAATCAACCCCACGTTACCGCCGCCAACAATCAGCACCTTTTCCGAGGATTTGATCAGATCGCGGTTAACCAGTGTCTGGAATGCGCCGGCACCATAAACACCCGGCAGGGTGTTTCCCGGAAAAGACAGCATTTTTTCTCTGGCACCGGTGGCAACTAACAGCTTTTTGGGTTTGATTTGCCGGTAATGTTTTTTCTTAACACTTTTGACGGCACCGACAATCTTATCTGAAAATACCCCGACCGCTGTCGTATTCAACCAGATGTCCACCGAGTCCAGTTTGTCGATGTCATCTGCTAGAATGTTTGCGATTTCAAAGCCGCGGGTCCCAGCGTGGGAATCTTCGACCGAGCCGAAAAATTTATGGGTTTGCAAAACCAGTTTGCCTCCCGGACGGTCCTTATCATCCAGAACCAGGGTCTCAACGCCCAGTTTCCCCAGTTCCACTGCCGCCGCCAGACCGGCCGGGCCGGCACCGATGATCAACACGTCGACTTCTTTTACATCTGCGGTCTGAATTTGCGGTTCAACATCGTCTTCCGGCAGTTTGGGCAACCCCTCGACGCTCTCGACGACCATGCCTTGCGCCAAGGGTGTCATACATGACTTGACCGGCTGGCCATCGGCAATGACCAGGCACTGGGAGCACTGCCCGTTGGCGCAAAACAACCCCTGGGGACTATTATCCTTGGGATGATGACCGAATATCTGAACGCCGTTGGCAAAAAGGGTGGATGATATCATTTCGCCTTCGTATCCGCCCAGTTTTTTGTCATTCCAGGTAAAAGTGACCTCTTTGTATTCAGGAATTTCCAGAACGGGGTGTTTGGTTATTCGTTTCAATTTCATAAGGTGTGCCTTCGAATTAAATTCTTGGGTTGAGTGATCACTTACTTTTTTCCAAATCAGTCGATTTTATATTGAGTGCCTAAAATGAGCTAGAATGCCTAAAGTTAATGAATTCTGTCATTTTTATAAAAAATGGAGCGTAGCGACACCTCGACTTTAGGCACTTTAGTCACTCGACACTTTAGTCACTTTCTTTTCAGACTGTTCTCTTTTACGCATATATTGATTAAATCGGCGGACATGATTGCGGGCCAGACGGCGCGCCCGGTCGGCCTGACACTTCTCAACCGCATGCACCAGATCGCACAGGTCGCGGTAGTTTTCCTGCAACTCGCGCTTATCCATCGACAGGAATTCATCATAATAGCGATGGATGTTGGCATGGACCGAATGCAGCACCGAAATATATATCGGATTTGCCGCTGCCTGGGCCAGGGTCATGTGGATGCGTTTGTCAACGTCAAGGAAAGCATCCCGCCGCGAAGGGCCCGCCTCGATGCATTTGCGGGCCTCTTCTAAAAGCCCGGTCAGCTTGTCGACGTCTGCGGCCGACCGATTGGCAGCTGCACGGGCGGCGACAAACCCTTCCACATCTTCACGAAATTCAGCCAGATGATTCAAAGAAACTTTTTGGGACCGGATCAACAGGGCCAGTCCTTCGCTCACCTGGTCGGCATTCAGATCTTTGACCACCGATCCACCGCCAACGCCGAGTTTGATTTCGATTAAGCCCTTTTGCTCCAGGACCCGCAGCGCTTCGCGCAATGTGCCGCGGCTGATATTAAACATGTCTTTGAGCTGCCGCTCGGAGGGTAGCGTATCGCCGGTTTGCAGACGTCCGTCGAAAATGGCATCCTCAATCTGCGCAACGACATCCTGAAAAACCTTGGTTTGCTTGGCTGCCTGGAACATAGGCACTTTTCCTTTCCATTCTCTAAAAGACATTCATTACTCAGACACAAAACCACTTGCGAATATGATCGCATCCTATATTTTATAATGGTTAGACCATTATAAGATATTGGTTGATCGATGTCAAGAGTTACCAAAATAAGATATTAGAAATACGGCTCAACCATTCTCAGCTATCCATATATAGTGGAACCTATCTCAAAAATAGTAGATCATGCCCGAGGGCAAGGCGAAAGCTGATTCAAAAGTGGAGCATACACGATAGTATTCGAGCATTTTGAATCGGTTTTATGCACACTTTAGTGTTTATAGAAATAGATGTGTAATCCATTTATCCTGGTGAACAATGCCCTTGGGCGTTAGATGCATTTTGGTGATAGGTTCCGATTATTTGCTTGACTAACCACTGGGCAGCCTATAAATTGCAGAAATTTTAAGGGAAATTAACACAATCCAAGCTGTTGGCTGGCCCGGCACAGGTTAAAGTCGGTCGGCTCCTGGCGGTTTTTTAGATTCTGTTAGCTGATCGGAGTTGAACATTATGTTAAGAGACAAAAAAATTTGTATTATTGGAACAGGCAACATGGGCGAAGCCCTGATTGGCGGCCTGATTGGCTCGGCATCATCCAAACCCGAAAATGTCATTTGCACCGATGTGCGCGAGGCTAAACTTAAAGACATTCAGGACACTTACGGGGTTCAAACGACAGCCAATAATCTAAAGGCGGTTGCCGACTCAGACATTGTTATCTACGCTGTCAAGCCGCAGATTATGGCAGCCGTTCTCAATGAAACCGCAAAGAAACTTGACATGTCCAAACTCATCATTTCGATTGCGGCCGGTGTTCCCATGGAAGCCATCGAGTCCTGCCTGAATAAAAAATTACGTTTGATCCGGGTCATGCCCAATATCGCCGCAGCCGTAAAAGAAGCGGCCACAGCCGTTGCGGCTGGAAAACATGCATCCGAAGAGGATATCAAACTGGCAATGACCATTTTCAATTCAATTGGTAAAACGGTTTTTATTCCTGAAAATTACCTGATGGATGCCATTACCGGACTGAGCGGCAGCGGTCCGGCCTATATCTTCTTGATCGTCGAAGCCATGGCCGATGCCGGTGTAAAAGTGGGGTTGTCGCGCCAGGAGGCCCTTTTTCTGTCCGCCCAGACGGTTTTGGGGGCCGCCAAAATGTTGATGGAGACCAACGAACACCCGGGCCAGCTCAGAGATCGGGTGACATCTCCGGGCGGGACGGCCATTGCCGGTCTGGCCACGTTGGAAAGCGGTGGATTACGCACCACCCTGATCAATGCCATTGAAGTTGCAACCAATCGCTCCAAGGAACTGGGTCAGGTGTTGATAAAGAATTTTTCAAACAATAGTTCCGCCGATAAAGCCATCGATAAGTAATTAAGCGCTAATCTTAGCCTCCGATTTGCGACACTCAAGAATTGATGTTAGAATTAGGTATAGCCTATCTTAAAGGCAGAAACGGTGTTCAGGTTGAGCCCGTTGACTGTTTTCCCGTTTGCCCGTAAAACTAAAATCAGTCATCTTTCCGATCTAAACCGGCCAACCTGCTGGCGCAATCTGCTCTTTTGGAGATCGCTTATAGGTCAGTTCAATACCGAAGTGAACAAATGTAACGAATTTGATAGGATACGAATGAAGTTTAAAACCCCAGGTTTCGCCATATTATTTACATTTTTTTCAATGCTATTTTTCATCGACGGTTCTGCATCCACCACCGACATCCAATGGCATTCCTACAAAGACGGAATGGCACGAAGTAAATTTGAAAAAAAGAAGGTGTTCATCCATTTTACGGCGGACTGGTGCTATTACTGCGGGGTAATGGAGAAAGAGACATTCAAAGACCCGGTGATTATTTCATCCTTAAATGAAAATTTTATTTCGATTAAAGTCGATTTTGACAAGGAAACGACCACATCCAGCCAATATGGCGTCAGGGGCCTGCCGGATACGATATTCATAGCTGAAAATGGTCGTATCATTGGCCGCCGCCCCGGTTATATACCACCGGATGTCATGAAGTATATCTTAAAAACAATTTTAGAACAGCGTGCTCAGGATTAATCATCTTTGTTGATTTTTCCCGCCATAACGCCACGATGACACCGCGGGGGGCCATGCTCTGGAAACCGAGGGCCGCCCGGCGACCCGCACATCATATAACCAGCTAATTTTAGCCATGATTATTGAATCCATCGATTCTAAGCGTATCAAAGAAATTATCCATAATTCCAATCCGGCTGGATTTCCGGTACATGATACGCATAGGCCTGCGTGTGTGTTTTTGTTGCTTTTCAATCGACCGGATCCTCACATTCTGGCCATTCAAAAATCGGATACGGAAGGTTATCCCTGGCGCAATCAGGCGGCATTACCGGGCGGACACATAGAAAATTCAGATGCCGGTCCGGTTGCGACGGCTTTTCGGGAGCTGGAAGAAGAACTGAATATTGGCAAGGATCAGATCGATTTTATCGGTTCCCTCGGACATTTCCAGACCCTTACCCGGCCCAGAGACATCGAGGCTTTTGTCGGTTTCTGGAGCGGCAAGGGGCCGATTCGAGTTGATTCGAACGAAATCGCCAGAGTTCTTGAAATTCCATTAACCACCCTGATTAAAACGCATCAGGTCAAAGATTTTCACCTGAGCATGCCGGATATTCGTGAGCTGGAATATCCTTTTAAAGACATCATTATCTGGGGCGCGACGGCTCGAATTCTTTATCATTTCATAGAGCTTATATATCCGCTTATCGTCGGTCGGGATAACAGTGGCCCCCAGGTCGGCTCCAGGTGTTGAATTCACCATAAATGATGCCTGGGCTTGATGGTATATGGGTTTGGGCAAAGTGTAGGTAGTGGCAGATGGGTTATTGGGTGTAACGCTTGATGAGCCGGATGGCTGTTGTGGCGATAATCACGACACCCATGGCAAGTAATAGGGCCGGCACCCATATGTATCCCTGAAAAGCTGGGTTTTCCCTGGCGACCGCAATCCCTGCGGCTGCAAATAGAAGCACTACAAGCATCAATAAGACCACAATTATATGAGCTGTGGTAGAATCGTACCAGGGGATAACCGCTTTTCTGAATACCGTTTTTTTATCAAGAGGCATGCGTTTATTTACACCTGAATCTTGCACCAAAATGAATGCGAGGTTGAGGATTAATTGTATTATTCTATCGATCTCAACATGAAAAATCAAGGTGTGGTCATGATCCAAAAAACAAATGAAAAAAGAAACGCGCTGGCCATCCTGGGCCGCTGCTTTATCGGTTTTGCGGCATTTGGTGTGCTGGTCAGCTGTGCCGGGACGTCTGATAAAGGAGTGAAGCCCGAGACTGTGACTGTCAAAGCGACTCGGCCGGACACAATTATATCAGCACAATCCGGAAAAGAAGTGACCTTTGATGAAATGATGGATGATCTGAATCGTCACCAGATTATTTTTGTCGGCGAAATGCACACCAGCGTCTCTCATCATGCCATCCAGCTGAAAATCATCCAGGCCGCCTTTAAGCGGAACCACGATCTTGTCGTTGCTATGGAGATGTTTGATCGTTCCTACCAGGAGGTACTGAATTTATGGACAGCCGGTGTGCTCGATGAAGAAGCATTTTTACGTAAAACCCACTGGTATGTGAACTGGCGCTACGATTTTTCACTGTATCGGGATATCCTTTTGTTCATCAAGCAAAACAAAATCAAACTGGTGGGCTTGAATATTCCTTCCTACATCCCTGGCCGTATCCGGGAAGGTGGCATTGATAACCTATCTCTGAGCGATAAACGCTATTTACCCAAAGGGATCGACACCAACAACAGTGCGCATCGAAATTACGTCAAGACCATTTTTGATCAACACAATTTTCCCAGTCGCATCAAATTTGATGACTTTTATATGGCCCAGTGCGTGTGGGATGAAATCATGGCCGAATCAATCGCCACCGACCTGGGCAGCAGAAAAGTGATCGCCCTGCTCGGCAACGGTCATATTCAGTATAAATACGGCGTGCCAGACCGCACCTTTCGACGCACCGGTGCTTCATTTCGTACGGTTTATCTGGCTCCGGCGGGCGCTGAAGTTGAACTGACGATCGGGGATTTCATCTGGATGACCCACACGAAATGATTTGATGTTGATGTCTTTGCGACCGGTGGCTTTACTTTCCCCCCGCTAATGGTTAAAATCCGCCATATTAAATTGTTATCCTGCGGGTTACCATGGAAATTAAAGATTCCCTTGCAAATATAATTCTGGATGCCTTATCCGCGCATATTGCCATACTGGATGGCAAAGGGGTCATTTTACAAACGAATCGGGCCTGGCAGAAGTTCGCTGATGACAATCGGTTCCAGAATTCTGCTGGTGGCGCATCGATCAACTATCTGTCGGTCTGTGATCTGGCCAAAGGTGACAACTCACAGGAAGGCAAAACCGTCGCAAAAGGCATTCGGGCCGTGATTAATGGAGAGGCCAACGAATTTTTGCTGGATTACCCCTGTCATTCGCCCACCGAGAAACGCTGGTTCTACATGCGCGTCACCCGCATTCCTGGATCCGGCCCCATGCGTGCCGTCGTCAGCCATGAAAACATCACGGCCCTCAAACTGGCAGAGGAAGCGCTCAAGGTCCACGAGCAAGAGCTTGAATTGAAAACTCAGCATCTTGAGGAAGTTAACACGGCACTGAAAGTATTGCTGCAACAGCGCGACAAAGACAAAGCGGATCTGGAAGGCAAGGTGCTTAACAATATTTACGTGTTGATTTCTCCGTACGTGGCTAAACTGAAAAACAAAAAGCTAAAGTCCGGCGATAAAGCACTGATCGATATCATCGATACCCATCTGCAGGATATTGTTTCACCCCTGCTGCAGCGACTCGCAAACGCTAAAATCATTTTGACACCCCAGGAAATCCAGGTAGCAACGCTCGTCAAAGAGGGCAAATCCAGCAAGGAAATCGCCGACATTCCTAAATTGCATCCCAGTCTGTTTTCGCATCCAAAATTTTTATAGCGGGTATTTTCGTGCCCCTGCTCACTTTCTATGACGGATTCTATGAAAGTATTTTCTGTATTTGTGAAGTTCATGCTGAACATCTATTTCCGTTTCTATATATACCATCGAATTTGAAACTGAAAACTTTATTAATTCCAGTTTTTACACTATGCGCATTGTTCCTCATTTGGCAATACGAGAAAAATAAGCGTTTATTGATAGGTAAAAACTACCATTATTTTGATCTGATCCCTTTGATTGTATCGATAAATATGTTTCCGAATTAAAAAAATCGGCTGCTAAAACATCTTTCCCGGCCCGAATCTAAAGCGATTGCCCATACACTCTATGCGGGATACAGCGCAAATTCAGGCTTAACAATCCATTAGAATTTCAACTTGTTGTTTTTATAAGTAATATTTTATTTCTTCGTTATTTATTCCCAATAAAACCCCTATATATTGATTTTTTTTATTGACAAACACCAACATGTTGTGGTAAAATTTATCCCAGCAAGATGAAAAACCACATGTTGTGGTTTTTTTTGTCTTTAAGACTTTACAGCATTTGACAGCATTTGACAGCATTTGACAGCATTTTACTTTATTTTATACCTTTTCAATTTTATTTATTTTACCACAGAGATCACAGAGAGCGCTGAGCGTAAAATCATTAAGTTTGTCAATACGATTATCTCTATT
>JAHEIW010000062.1 GCA_024639185.1 Deltaproteobacteria bacterium
TCATATATCAGCGCAATCTACAGTTAGCGAACTGCTGAAAACACCAGTTGTTGCGACAGCCCGTTGGCTTCTTTTAAAATGGCAGCTCTTCAGGGCCAGCTTGAAAATACCCGAAGTCCCGTTCCTGCCTGATTTTTGCAACCAGCGAACAAATGTCTCCGCTGCTTGTTTCGCTGTCATGTCAGCATCCGGGCTACCCATCTGTGTCCGGATTTTTCCAGGATGAATTGCGAACACAGCGACACCGGTTCCTCTTAGTTCTCGATAAATTGAGGCACTAAGCATATTCTGTGCAGCTTTTGCCATACGAATACCATAGGAAAGCGGAATATGATCAAAATCACCAGATGATACCTTGTGAATAGACCCCACCCGGCTGCTCATGTTCACAACCGTTGGCTGCTCAGCATTTTTAAGAAAAGGAAGGGCTGCCTGCAAGCACTGGATCGCTCCACAGCAATGCACATCAAATAATTCTTTAATCTCGTTAACCGAAGTTTCTCCGATAAAATGACCAGACCCTCCGATTCCAGCGTTATTAATGAGAAGAGAGAGGTAGTCAGTCTCCTCCTCAAGACTCAATCGAATTTTTCTTACGGCCGAATCATCACAAAGGTCTGCCAGGATTGGAACGAAAGCCTTTCCGAATTTCGATGCCAGCTGTGCCCCATCCGCTTTACTGCGAAACACGCCAAAGACACGCCAGCCCAATCGGCAATATTCTCGAGTAAGCTCAAGGCCAAATCCTCTACTCACACCGGTAATTAATACAATGGGTACCTTCATATCGATACTTTGGTTCTTTATAAATTTGAGATCGAATGTGAACATTCCGCCATATGCAGCAGAACCTGCGATATTCTCAATTGCATAATTCATATGAAAATCTTCAATATTTTACAAGGGTGCACTTTGCAATGAGTGCCCAAAGCGAATCTTTCAAGGGTTAGGGAAAATTTGAGGTTAGCTTCGGGCGTTAAAAATCAGAAAAAACTTTTTCATCATGCAGGCCGATCTCTTTATTGACAGGCATATTACCTCGGATATAATTAAATTTACCTTTCTTATTAAAAGCTATCTCAAAAATAGTAGATCACGCTCCCCGCTTAAAAGCGGGATTTCACGTCTAATCTTAGCAGATTAAGGTGTTCAACAAGGCCTTTTTTACCCGGAGAAATTCTATATGAACAGCAACCAGCGCGCAGTTGACTTTGTGCTTGACTTAAAATGGAACGACCTGCCTAAAACGGTGCAGCATCAGGGCAAAAGGGCACTTTTGGATAACCTGGGCGTTCTCATTGCTGGCGGCATAACACCCGCATCGCAGATCACCAATAAATTTGTCGAGGAGCAATTTGTCGGTAGCAACCCGGAAGATGCCTGCACGGTGGTGTCCACCGGAAAGAAGGTGTCCGCTGTTGGTGCGGCCCTGGCCAACGGAATAGCCGCCAATGGCTTGGACATGGACGACGGCTACAACTTGGCCAAAGGGCATCCCGGTGCAGCCCTGCTTCCGGTGCTCCTGGCTTCGTCGGAACTGGCGACCAGAGTTGACGGCCGGGACTTTCTTGCCGCACTGGTAGTGGGCTACGAGCTGGCCATTCGGGCCGCAATGATCCGCCATGCCACCTACACCACCTATCATTCCACCGGCAGCTGGGGTGCCATCGGCGGGTCGGCAGCCGGCGGAAAGATGCTGGGTCTGAACGCCGGACAGCTCAGGTGTGCAATGGGGATCGCCGAATATTTTGCACCCATCGCTCCCATGATGAAGGGCATAGAGGTGGTGGCCATGACCAAGGACAGCATAGGCTGGGGGACCATGGTGGCCATGAGCTCCATTCTGCTGGCTTGCAAGGGTTTCTCCGGTATCGACCCCATCTTTGCCGACGGACCTGGACCCGAGCTGACTGCTGGGCTTGGCAAAGACTGGCTCATATTGGACCTGTATCACAAGCCCTACGCTAGTTGTTTTTGGGTGCACCCGCCAATTGCCGGCGCCCTGGCATTGATCAAAGATCATGGCCTTGCACCGGAGCAGATTACCCGGATCAGAGTGCACTCCTTTCGGGAGGCCACGCAGCTTTCCTGTACCGCACCCTGCGATACTGAGGAGGCCCAGTATAATCTGGCATACGGGTTGGCTTGCGCGGTACTCAAAGGAAAGCTCGGGCCTCAGGAAGTGACGCCACCGGCGATCTTGGATCAGCAAACCCTGGCTTTCATGGCCAAGATTGAACCGGTGGAAGACTCGGAGATACAAAAGGGATACCCTGCCAAACGCCAGGCCCGGGTAGAGATTACAACCACCGACGGTCGCGGTTTTGACTCCGGCATAGTGGATGCCCGCTGGGGAGTTTCAACCGATCGGCCCACGGATAAGGATCTTATTGAAAAATTCCAGATGGTCACGAGTCCGGTTCTGGGCCAGACCCGCGCGCAAGCGTTGCAGGATTTGATTTGGAATCTGGAGCGGGAGCCCAGAGCAGCCCGGCTAGTGGATCTGGCCACGGCGAAAAGCCGCTAACCTCCACGCCGGCAGTTTATTGATTGCGGATGCGATTTGCTTGGATGGCAACCGGGATCAGGTCGGTATTCTAAGAAAGTAAAGTTTGATTTTACTTGAGTCCCTGGAAAGGGATCGTTCCAGGATGCATAAAGGAGATGAAATGAGCAGTGGCGGCCTAATGGGCGGCATCTATAAACCGCTCAACCCCGAACAGGTGGAGCTGATTCACGGTGAGGCACTGCGCCTGCTGGAAGAGGTCGGCCTGGCCTATGAAAGCGGTCAGGACGATGTACTCGAACTCGTAAAGCATGCCGGCTGCAGAGTGGATCCGGCGGCCATGCGGATTTTTTTCCCGCGTCAGCTGATCGAGGAGATGGTGGCTCAGGCCCCGGGAGAAATTAGCTTATACAGCCGGGACGGAAAAAACGATCTTCAGCTGGGCAAGGACCGCGTCTATGCCGGAACCGGGGGCACCACGGTGAAAGTCCTGGATCTTGATAGCGGCGAGGTGCGTCAGAGCGAGCTCAAGGACATCCACAATGTGGCCCGCATAGTTGAGGAAATGACGCATATCCATTTTTTCCAGAATTGCTGCGCACCCAATGATGTACCCCATGAGCATTTTGATGTTAACATCGCTTTTGCCGCCATGATGGGCACCCGCAAGCATATTATGTTCGGCTGCAGTTGTGAGCAGGGTCTGCGGGATACCCACCGCATGGCAACCAGAATCGCCGGCGGAAAAGACGCGCTAAATGACAGACCGATTTTTTCGATTGCGGCCTGTATGATCATCAGTCCTTTAAAGTTCTGCACCCAATCCACTGCCAACGTGCGCACCGCTGCCGAGCTCAATGTGCTCACGACCGTGACCAGTGCGCCCATGAGCGGCTCCACCGCACCCATGACAATGGCCGGCACCTTATTACAAACCCATGCCGAGGTAATGGCCGGAATTACCGTGCACCAGCTGACCCGGCCGGGCGCTCCGGTGCTTTATGGCGGACTGCCGGCCCTGGCGGACATGCACAGCATGGGCTACCAGGGGGGTGCGGTTGAATGCGGTATGATGCAAACAGCCATTCATCAACTCAGTCAAAGAATCGATGTGCCCAATTACGCCACCTCAGGTTGTTCTGACGCCAAGATCCCCGACGCACAGGCCGGCTGGGAAAAAGGGCTCACCACCGGTTTGGCGGCGATGGGCGGAAACAACTATATCCATCACGCGGCCGGTATGCTGGAGTCGATGCAGTGTATCGCTTATGAACAGTACGTGATCGATGACGAAATCATTGGCCAGGCCTGTAAAATCCTGAAAGGTATTTCCACGGGCGAGGACCACCTGGCTTTTAAGGCCATCCGCGAGGTTGGCCCGGGTGGTAACTACCTGCTGTCCGACCATACCTTTCAGCATCTGCGCTCTGAGTATTTTCAGGGCAATGGAGTCAGCGACAGGGCCGGGCGTGAAGCCTGGATCGAGAACGGACGCCTTTCAGCGCGCGACCGGGCCCGGGCCATGGCGCGCGCCATTCTCGATAAACCTCTGGAACCCAAAATCGATCCCGGCATCGAAAAGGATATTCGAAGCAATTTTAATATCTTCCTGTAACTCTCCGCCCTGCAATACCGACGTCAATTATCATGAAGAGCAGGCACCCCATAATTAGCCTCCAGAGAATAAAAAAATGAAAACTCGCCACCAAAGTGGCCTCTACCATTTACGCTGTCTATCAAAACGACACCGTGATGGGGGTAATACGGATCTCTGTTAGGCGCTTCGTGAAAACACGTTCCGCTATAAACTCCGGAAAGCCGGCCTAGCGGCAAGACCGGTACTTTTACATAATTTGGATGTGTTCGATATTCGGTATGCTTAGCCGGGATCAGAAGTTGCAGCAGCTCCACGCGATGCAGGATATCGAATTTGGCCATACTCAATATAATTCTGAATCTCCAAAACACAATTGACCGCCCGGTCAAATTCGTAATTACCGCCTCTGGTGGTTCAAGAAACCGGATTAGACCTTGACAGTAGTAAAATGATTCTCTATGGTAGAATCGATTTATTTTTTGAATATAATTTATTTATTTTCAATTTTACATTCTCCTCAAATCTAAATCTTCCTCAAAAAATTGTAATTGTTATCAAGTTTAAAAGCAAATAATAATTACCATAACCAAAAACGACAACAACCCGAATTTCTACAGTGCTTTTTACAGGCTCTTATTTTTTTATCTATTTGATTTTGCAAGAAAAAAAATTGTGTCGCCTGAATTTAAGTATACGGCTCACCCTTTACCAACCTGAGGACGTCACGAAAGGAGGATGTAATGAAAGAGATCGAAACTACTCACCCTGCCATTCATGATTTTAAGGTCGATATGGACAAGGGGAGGATCACCCGCCGACAATTTCTGAGGTATGCCACCCTGCTCGGGATGTCTGTGGCTGGCGCCAGTCAAATGGCAGGATTCACCTGGCCGAAAAAAGCCTTTGCAGCCCAGAAACGGGGCGGCGTATTAAAATTTGGCATGCTGATCCAGGAAATGGCCGACCCGGGAACCTATTCATGGACCGAGAAATCCGTCGTTGCCCGCCATATCGTCGAGTACCTGGTAGAGACCGGACCGGACAACATTACGCGGCCCTATCTGGCCGAGAGCTGGGAAGCATCCGACGATCTGAAATCCTGGACCTTTAACCTGCGTAAAGGGGTCAAGTGGTCCAACGGCGATGACTTCAATGCCGATGATGTGGTGTTTAACTTTACCCGCTGGCTGGATCCCAAAACCGGATCATCCAATTTGGGTCTGTTTGATGCCATGCTTGAAGAAACCGGGGAGAAAGATGCCAAAGGCAATCCGGTCAAGCGCATGATCAAAAACGCGGTGCAGAAAGTGGACAATCATACGGTCAGACTCAACCTGAAATCGCCGGTGCTCTCGATTCCCGAGAATCTTTACAACTACCCCACCGCCATCGTTCACCGCAATTTTGAAAAAGACGGTGGGGATCTCTCCAAAAATCCGGTGGGCACCGGACCCTACACGCTGAGCGAATTCAGGGTGGGCGAGCTGGCGGTCCTAAAAAAACGCAAGGAACCCTACTGGGGCGGTGAGGTCTTTCTGGATGAAATTCGCTTTGTTGATCTGGGACAAGATGCCGGCGCTTATCTGGCTGCCATCGCTTCAAAACAGGTTGATGGAATCTTTGCTCTTGACCTGACAACCCTTGAAGCGGCCAAAAATATTCCGGGAATCAATGTTTCTGACATCCCGTCGACCCAAACCGGTGTTATTCGCATGAAGGTCACCGAGAAACCGTTTACCGATATCCGCGTGCGTAAAGCGTTACAGAAAACCTGCGATGCCAAAAGACAGCTCGATATCGCCCACCGTGGATTAGGGATCGTTGCGGAGCACCATCATGTCGCCAAGATCCACCCCGAGTATTTTGCCCTGCCCGCCTTCAAGCAGGACATTGCCGGCGCCAAAAAACTGCTGGCCGAGGCCGGCTACCCCAATGGCATTGAATTAACCTGCAACGTGGGGAATACGGACGGCGTTTGGGAGCAGGATTCGGTGGCCGTGCTCAAAGAGGATGCCGCCAAGGCCGGAATCAATATCAAAATGAACGTGATGCCGACTGCGCAATACTGGGATGTTTGGACCAAAGCACCCCTGAGCCTCACCACCTGGACGCACCGGCCACTGGCCGTCATGGTGTTGGGCCTGGCCTACCGCACCGGTGTGCCCTGGAATGAGTCCAGCTATGCCAACCCCGAGTGGGATGCCGCCCTGACCGAAGCGGAATCGACCCTGGATGTTGAAAAACGCCGAGCCAAAATGGAGAAGGTCGAAAAAATTCTACAGGATGATGCGGTTATGATCCAACCCTTCTTCCGTTCGGTATTCACAGCGGTGCGGGATAATGTCGTTGGCTTTGAAATGCATCCAACTCGATACTTCCGCTTCCACAAGGTCTCTCTGGCATAGAACGAACAGCATATCATAGGGCAGGGGGGCGCTGCGGCGCTCCCCGGCCCATTATCTCTCCAAAAAGAATAGCCCTAATTGAGCGCGAATCGCTCAATTAGACATTAATTGTTAATTGTTATTCGTTATTCGAGCTTGATGATGGCTGAAATATTAATACGGAGCTTATTGCGCTTCAACCATTAACCCATAACAAGTAACGAATAACTCCCAATTGGATTTTAACTCAATTGAGCATGGTTTATATCAGGAGGAGTCAAAATGGTCACCTTGGTGATAAAGCGCATCGGATTCATGATTTTTACCATGATTATCGTATCGCTGATTCTTTTCCTGCTGCTGGAGACCGAGCTCACCGGCGATCCGGCAGCCCGCGTGCTGGGCCAATTTTCAAATGAAGAGCAGCGCGAGCTGTGGCGCGAGCAACACGGGTACAATCAGCCCGTGATGGTGCGTTATGTGAAGTGGCTGGGCAATTTTGCGACCGGCGATCTGGGGGAGTCCATCCGCTTTAAAGGCCCGGTCGCGGATGTGATGTTGCCGCGGTTATGGAACACCGCCATATTGGGGTTCTGGACGTTTGCGATTATGATCCCGTTATCATTGACGTTAGGCGTTTTGTCGGGGATGAGAGAGGGCTCGATGCTCGATCGATCCATTTCGGTGTTTGGGATTTTGACCACTTCCGTGCCGGAATTTGCCAGTGCCGTATTTTTTTCGGCCCTCTTCGTATTCGGCCTGAAATGGCTACCGGGCACCAGCAGCATGTCGGGCGGGTTTGAGTTCAGACAGCTGATTCTGCCGGTCATGGTGCTGGTGGTCTATGATTTTGGCTATGTCGCCCGCATGACGCGGGCATCCATGGCGGAAGTCATGACCTCCCAGTACATCCGGACAGCGGTACTAAAAGGCCTGCCCTACAAATCGGTGATTGTCAAGCATGCATTGCGCAACGCCCTCATAGCACCTTTTACGGTCATCATGTTACAAATCAACTGGCTGCTGTCCGGGGTAATTGTGGTTGAGTTCTTCTTTGCCTACAAGGGATTTGGGGCACTGATTCTGGAGGCCTCTCTGAATAACGATATCGCCCTTCTGGAAGCCTGCGCCATGGTGGCCGTTTTTGTTGCGGTTGCCACCCAAACCCTCGCCGATATCGGCTACACATTCCTCAACCCTCGCATCCGTTTTAGCTAAGGAGACCGACGATGAGTACAACTGCAACGACAACTCAAATGCCTTCTGCCGGATACGGAGCGGCCTTATGGCGCGCACTGAAATCTTTCGGGCTCTTGCGGGAGAGCTGGGTCGGAATGGTGGGCGCATTCCTCGTTTTATTCTGGGTGATGGTCGCGATCCTGGCACCGTTGATAGCGACATTTGATCCCAACTCGTCCATTCAGCCGTTTGCCAAACCGGGGATGGTGGCGGCCAAAGGCGGCACATTCTGGCTCGGCACCGATCATATCGGGCGCGATATCCTGTCGCGTATTGTCTGGGGTTCACGAACGGTACTGATCTATGCACCCCTGGCGACTATTTCCGCTTACACGGTGGGTATTCTGATGGGACTTTTGGCCGGGTATCGCCGCGGCTGGGTGGATGATGTTTTGTCGCGCCTCGCAGATATCATTCTCTCATTTCCGGTGCTGGTGCTGTACATCATCATCATCGCCACGATCGGCGCATCCGGTATTAATATCATTATTGCCATCACCTTCGCATCCTCACCGGGGATCATGCGTATTGTGCGTGGCCTGGTGCTGGACCTGCGCAATCGTGACTATGTTGCAGCGGCTCAGACCCGAGGTGAATCAGACTGGAAGGTGATGCTGGTCGAGATTCTACCGAATGCGCGCGGTCCGCTGATTGTCGATGCCTGTCTGCGTCTAGGTTACGTCATTATCACCATCGGTGTGCTCGGCTTTCTGGGCCTGGGTCTGCCGCCGCCGGACCCCGATTGGGGCGGCATGGTAAATGAAACCCGGCAGATGGCGATGGCTTTCCCGCACATGACGCTCTTTCCCTGTATCGCGATATCCTCGTTGATCCTGGGGTTTAATCTCCTGGCGGACGGTCTGCGGGAAATCTCATTGCGTGACTAGGAGGTAAACAACTTATGAATGACGATCAAGCTCCGGTACTGATCTGCAAAGACCTCAGCATCTCCTACTATACCCGGGCGGGAGAGATTCCGGCGGTGGTGGATTTTTCGTTGACGGTCCTGCCCGGTGAAACCATCGGCATTGTCGGCGAATCGGGCTGCGGCAAATCCACCGTCGCAATGGCGATCATGCAGTACATGGGCGCCAACGGCGGCATCAAAAGCGGCAGTATTACCTTTAAAGACCGCGATTTAAACCAGATGTCGGAATCTGAGTTGCGCCGTATTCGTGGATCAGAGATCGCGATGATTTATCAGGAACCTTTTGCCTCTCTGAATCCAAGCCTCAAAATCAGCACCCAGCTGATGGAGGTGCCGCTGGCACATGAGAAGATTTCCACGGAAGAGGCGCGGCAAAGGGCGTTGCAGATGCTGTCGGATGTCAAGCTGCCAGATCCGGAACGGATTATGGACTCATATCCGCACCAGTTATCGGGTGGACAGCAGCAACGGGTGGTTATCGCGATGGGGCTTTTGTCGAATCCGTCGCTGTTGCTGCTGGATGAACCCACTACCGCGCTGGATGTCACGGTAGAGGCCGGCATCGTGAAGCTGGTTGCCGATATCAGCAAGAAGTTCGGCACGTCCCAGATTTATATCTCCCATAACCTCGGGCTGATTCTGGAGACCTGTGACCGGGTATTCGTGATGTATTCCGGTGAAGTCGTCGAAGAAGGAACGATTGACTCGCTGTTTACCTGGCCAAGGCACCCCTACACTCATGGGCTTTTTGCATGTATTCCGCTGCCGACAGCCGACAAGAACGCTGCCCCGCTCAAGCCGATTCGCGGTCAGCTCCCGTTGCCATTCGAGCGCCCTCAGGGCTGTTATTACCATCCGCGCTGTGATCACTTCAAGCCCGGATTATGTGACCAGGAGCATATCTCAATGGCGCATGTTGAGGGCAGTGCCGCCGATCATCGCGTACGATGCTTGCGTTATAATGAAATCGATCATCACCTCCAGACACCGGACGGCGAAGTCAAAAAGGCGCTTGAACTCGGTGAACAGGTCCTCGAAGTGGATCACATGAAAAAGTACTACGAAGTTCGTGATACCTCGCTGCGGGCCCTTATTAGCGGCAAGCGTGTTCGTTATGTCAAGGCAAATGAGGAGTTAAACTTCTCTGCCAGAGAGGGTGAAACCGTCGCCATCGTCGGCGAGTCCGGCTGCGGCAAATCGACATTTGCCAAAGTGCTGATGGGGTTGGAAAAAGGTACGGACGGCGAGGTGCGTCACAGAGACAAAGATCTTTCGGACATAGCCGTTCGGGACCGCAGCGCAAAACAGATCGGTTCGCTGCAAATGGTATTTCAAAATCCGTTTGATACCTTGAACCCCAGCCACAGCATCGGCGGCCAGATATCACGGGTGATCAAGAAATTTGGCGTGGAGAAGGATAAAAAGAAAATATTTGATCGCGTCATGACCCTGCTGGATACGGTCAAACTACCCAGGGATTTTTATTTCAGAAAACCCCGGCAGCTGTCGGGCGGTCAGAAGCAGCGTATCGGAATCGCCCGGGCATTTGCCGGAAACCCAAGTATGGTCATCGCCGATGAGCCGGTTTCTGCCCTGGACGTTTCGGTCGCGGCGGCTGTAACCGAGCTGCTGATGGATATTCAACGTGAACAAAAAACCACGCTGCTTTTCATCAGCCATGATCTGAGTGTCGTGCGCTACCTGTCGGATCGCATTGTGGTCATGTATCTCGGACATATTCTTGAAAGAGGCACCACCGAACAAATCTTTACACCACCCTATTCCCCTTATACCGAGGCACTGTTATCAGCAGTGCCGATTGCCGATCCTGAAGTGACCAAGCGTGAGATCGTACTGGAGGGAAACCTGCCCAGCGCTATGAATCCGCCCAAGGGCTGCCCTTTTTGTACCCGCTGCCATCGGAGAATCGGCGATATTTGTGATAATGAGCCGCCGCCGGAGCAGGTTGTGGTGGACCGGCACGTCATCAAATGTCATATTCCACTTGAAGAGTTGAAAAAGGTGGAGCCCGTCATCCATGTGCCGGATGAATCCGAACGGCTCCACGCGCGGCATTGAAGATCAGCCGGATCATCTTGCCATCATTTCCGTCCAACCATACCTTTCAAGAAATTCAGCACCGAAATCCTGCTCTGAATAGGTTTGTCCCCAGGTGAGCTGATTTGCCAGGGATACAAGCGTGCGAGCCATGAGCTCAGTTGGCTTAATGGCCGCCTCGACGGCCGCCGGCATCCAGCAAAGAATGGGAAGTGAACGCGTAACAACAGATCGCATCCGGTAATGCGGTGAGGGCCAGTCTGCCAGGAAGGAATCCAGACGTGAATCGTTAAGGCTCTTGAGAAAAGCACGAATTGAGGTGGCAAACTCAATGATTTTATTTTGCAGATCGACCACGAAATTTTACGAAATCAAAAAGCGAGAACGCCTGCCGGTTGTGGGTGTGAATTGGATGCGTTTTGGGTCACAAACTAAGTGCGATTGACCGCCGCCTGAAAGGGGTAAGCGGCGCCTATCCCAAAAGGCTCGGTTTGCACCTTTATTTGACCGCCACAACCGTACAGGGCGCTTCAAGGATAACATACTGAGCGGTGGAACCGAACACCAATTTCCCAACCTTTGATCTTCTTCTGACGCCGATAATGATTTCATCCATATCGTTGTCTTTCACGAATTGGACCAGATCTTCTCCAGTTGTCTGGACACTGACGATGGCGCGTGTCTCACAGGGGATATTTTCTGTTTTAAAGGACGCTTTTAGCTTTTCCAGCTTGCTTTCAGCCCTGTCGATATCTTCCTTTTTCAAATCAGGACCCTGTTCCAAAGAAGTAATAATATGAATGGCGGCTTTAAATGCCTGCCCGTGTTTATGGGCCACCTTCACTGCATCTTCGGACATTTTGGACCCGTCATAAGCCACAAGAATCTTCATTTTGTCCTCCTTCCGTGAGTTCACGTTTGGAAAAGATAAATGCTTTTTATATTAATGCAATATTTAAAGCAGCAACAGCCCGATCAGGGTAGTGGTATCCGCAATCCTGATCTGCGGTCAGGCGCTAGCCGGCATGCGCCTCGGTCAGCTCTTTTTCGCCTTTGGTCTTGAGCTTTTCGAGGGCGGCCAGGGTCTTGTCCGGCAGCGGTGGCACTTTGTGGGTCTCCAGGATGTCTTTAACCCTTTCAGCCAGGCGCTGGCTCATATCCTTTGAACCTTCCTGACGCCAGAGATCATAGGGTTGGCGCGCCATCAGGCTGGGAATCCAAAGCTCGTTGCGAAAGTGTTCATAAGTGTGATCCTCTTGAAGAAAATGACCCCCCGGGCCGACTTTCTCGATCACGTGGCGCGCCAGGGTCTCGGCGGAGACATCGACGCCGCGAATAAAGCGCTTGGTCATGCCAATCACCTCATCCCCGAGGACCAGCATTTCTGCCGAGCAAATCATGGCCATATCCATATATCCCACATCATGAATCAGATTCAAACCGGCCAATCCCTGCGCCAGGATGGAAAACGCACTTTCAATACCGGCCTGGGCATCGATGGTTTTTGAATCCGTGGAACCGGCCAGACCCCAGGTGGGCAACCCGAAAGATTGAACCACTTCGGCCTGAGCGGCCAGGCCCAGACTCATTTCAGGTGCCGCGATGCTCATGGTCGAGGTGGCCATGTCAAATCCGGAAACATTACATCCCATTACATAAGGCGTTCCTGGATTGCGCAGTTGTATGAGCGTCAGGCTCATCAGGCCTTCGGCAACAGCCAGCGCCACCGTGCCGGCCAGGGTGACCGGGGCGGTGGCACCTAACTGCTGGGACGGAGCAACAACCTGGGGCAGAAAAAGATCGGCAGATAAAAACATTTTGTCGACCGGCTCCTCCGGAAACACCAACGGTGTGATGGGCTCAGGGTATGATACCATAAAGGGTCTTTCCCGCAGAGCATCCATGCCGCCGGCCACCTCGGCAGCCATTTCATACACCAGCTCACTTCCGTGCTTTGAATACCCGATAAAAACAATCGGCTTGGTCGTGTGGGTGACCACGGCCTCGAACTCATGCAAGTCGGCCGCAATGGCCGGAACATCCTGGCTGGAACCCATGGGCATGACCCAATCGATATGGGCCAGCGCGTCCGCGACGAGGGCGCCCCGGGCAATGTCAATGACACGCGTTTCGTGAATCTCGCCGGTTAAAGCGTCTTTGGTGCGTGGGCTGGCGGTTGATGTGCCATAATAACTTTTGCGCCCCTCAACCTCCATGGCGCGCCGTCCCTGCCGGTCGTAGATGGTAAATCCTTTGGGAACCTTTCGCAGGCACTCCTGCACAATGTATTCGGGCACCTTTACCATCTCGCCCTTTACCATGGCGCCGGCCTGTTTGAGCATTTTGCGGGCCCCTTTATGGTGCACCTTGGTGCCGGTCTTTTCCAGGATGTCAAAGGCGGCGCGTTTGATTTCCCAGATCTGGTCATCACTGAGAACACGAAAATGTACAGACCGGTTATCGCTAAAGGACGACTGGATCATTTTGACCTCCTCGAGCTTTACCCTGTTGATGCGTTAATCAATTGAAAAGGTAAGAAGATGGTGGTTAGAAGATCAATCTACAGGCAGCAACGGCTGCAGAACCCGGGTGAATCTGCAGACCGGCTCAACCGCTTATGCCGCAGAATGCTTATTGTATTGGGGCGAATATATACCCAGTTGCGCCAATTTTTTCGCTGTTGGATCTCCATGGACGTCCCAGCCCATGATGTCATAAAACTCCTGCTTCATGGGTTCCATCCATTCGGCCGGTTTTGAAGGCTCAATCCCGGCATTATATGCTTTCTCAAAAAACATCTTCGGTAGCCGATCATTCAAAACTCCGGCCCCATGCTGCTGGTTAAAAAGGCGCTCGAGGTTGACAATACGTTCACCGGCTATAAAAAGGTCGGTAACATTGACCGTCCGACCGCCCACTGCTGAAACGAGTTCGGCTTCGCCCACCAGATCATAGGTGCAAATCAAACACAGCGCCGGAACCTTGCATAAGCCCAGACAGTCCAAAACCGAACCGACAATCATGGATCGTCGCACCAGTTGGGCTTTTCCCTGGATCGACCGCGGATCCGTTGAAACAGGGGTGCCAAAAACCTGAGTTGCTTTCTCCGGTAGCCATTTGTATTCCAGGGTAGCGTAGATATCACTGAAATCCGCACCCCGGCTGGAAACCGAATACCCCAGAGCAGTCCCCATCATGTTATAGGGGTGATAGCCGGCCATTTCCAGGCCCTTTATATGGGCCGCATAGTTTTCAGCCCCACCACCGATAACCTTCGCTGCCTGCCGGACGCCTTGAGCCAAAACTTTACCAAATCCGGTGCTATCAGCCATTTGCCGGATCAGTTTCTCCATGGTCTCGCCGTTACCCCAGCGCATGTTTAATCCGTCGGTATCCGCCATTGTGATAATGCCACGATCAAAAAGATCCATGGCAAACGCAATGACCGTTCCGGCCGATATGCTGTCCATACCCAGGCGGGTGCACAGGTTATCCAGATAAACCAGGGTCTGCAAATCATTTAAGCCGCACTTGGCGCCCAACGCCAGCATGGGCTCGAATTCGGGTCTTACGGATTCTTTGCCTTTCAGTCTTCCAGTTGAAAATCTGAGATCGGCTTTACACTGAACCGGGCATCGCGGGCAGCCATGCTTGCGGGCAATATTTTTTTTCAGCTTTTTGCCGTCGATCCGCTTAACATCTTCAAAGTGGTAGTCGCGATAGTTGCGGGTGCCCAGAATGGCCAGTTCATCCGCCCATTCAACATAACCGGCCCCGCCATGCGCTTTCATGGTTTTGAACTCCGGCGAGTATTTCATTTGCCACAGATAGTGCTTGATGGCTTGTTGGGTGTCACTTTTGGAGCGAAATGCAACCGGAGACTTTTGGGCCTTGACAACAATCGCCTTCAAATTCTTGGAACCCATGACGGTGCCCATGCCGGTGCGCCCGGCCGCGTGGTCCCGATCGCTGATGATACAGCCAAAGAGGCATTCCTTTTCACCCGCCGGACCGATAGATAGGATCTTTAATTTTTCAGTACCCAGCCTTTCTTTTAGTAAGGCTTCAGTTTCCCATGTGTCCTTGCCCCAGAGAGATTTGGCGTTGCGAATCTCAATGGTGTCACCATCAATCCAGAGGTACACCGGTTTCGAAGCCCGACCGCGGATGACCAGTTGTTGGATACCGCACAATCGTAAGCTAACGCCGAACCCGCCGCCGATGTTGGAACTACCCAAGATGTGCGTTAAGGGAGACAGGGCATTGATATGCACTCTGGAAGAAACGGGTGCCGCCGTGCCGGTCAGCATGCCACACGACAGGGTCAGTATGTTCTGGGGACCCAGAGGATCGATTCCGGGAGGGATTTGATCGGAGAGCAGCTTGATATTTATGCCGCGGCCGCCCAAATAGTTGCTTTCCGCATCATCAGAGCATGCAGCCAAGTTCCATTTTTCCTGGGTCAAATCAATTTCAAGGATATTTCCCAATAAACCCATTGCTTTCAACTCCCAACCCATATGAAGCGGGGACCTGGCAACTCCCTTTTAGCACCAAATTTTTTACTCTAAAGAATCAAATGGCGGGTGTCAAGAACGATTATTATAGCCCTGGATGGATCCAACTGCCATAATCATCCTATTATATGTTTCGGTTGAAAGCCTTAAGAGGTTAAGGAAAATTTGGAAGGAGACGATTGCATATACGGCCCTGATGCTGCGGATCCGGCATACAAAAACAAATAAGTCAGTTCAATTTACTGTAGATCGCCCACCTTTTTTTCGACTGCGCTTAAAATTTTTCCGCTGCGCATCAGCTGCTTGACAGCGGCGATGTCGGTTGAAAGGATGCGATCCTTCTCAAGGTGAGGAACGGCCTTGCGGATAACCCGGTAGACTGCCAGCGTGCCTTCGCCGGGTTTCATATTGGTAAATAAATCCAGCGCTTGAGCGGCACACAAAAGCTCGATCGCAATGACATTTTCGGTATTACGGACAATTTCCCGGCATTTACGCGCGCAGATGGTTCCCATCGAAACATGGTCTTCCTTATTGGCTGAAGTGGGGATCGAATCGATACTGGCCGGATGACAGAGCACTTTATTTTCAGAAACAAGGGCGGCGGCGGTATATTGCACCAGCATAAATCCGGAGTTCAGCCCGCCGTCATCCACCAGAAAGGCCGGCAGGCCGCTGAGTTTGGGATTGACCAGGCGTTCGATACGTCGCTCTGATATATCCGCCAGTTCGGCAACCGCCATTGCCAGAAAATCCATCGCCAGCGCAACCGGCTGTCCGTGGAAGTTGCCCCCCAGCAAAAAGGTGTCTGCATCCGGAAAGATCAAGGGATTATTGGTAGCAGAATTCATCTCGGTCTCAATTACACCAAGGCAATAACGGATGGCATCCCGGGTGGCGCCATGGACTTGCGGCGAGCACCTTAAGGTATAGGCATCCTGGACGCGGCTGCAATCCTCATGGGAGGTAATGATCTCGCTGTTTTGTGTCATGCGGGCCATGTTATCGGCCGCTGCCGCCTGTCCGGGGTGAGGTCTGACCTGGTGGATATTGGGATCAAACTCGGTGCGGCTGCCCATTAGCACCTCCAGGCTCATGGCCGCAGCCATGTCGGTCAATTTGGCCAGCAGACCAGCATCATAGACTGCCAGTCCACCGATAGCGGTCATCACCTGGGTGCCGTTGACCAGCGCCAGGCCTTCACCGGCTTCCAACTGCAGCGGTTTCAGACCACATTTGTTAAGCGCCTGCCGGCCGGTTAATCGCTGGCTTTTGTACAAGGCTTCTCCCAACCCGATGAGGACCAGAGCCAGATGGGCCAGCGGGGCCAGGTCGCCACTGGCACCCACCGAGCCTTTTTCAGGAATAAGCGGGCACACGCCCCAGTTCAACAGCGCCACGAGTTGTTGTACGGTTGACAGCTTTATCCCGGAATGGCCTTTGGCCAGATCTTTAATGCGTAATGCCAGAATCGCCCTGACGGTTTCCTCATCAAAGGGTCTGCCGACGCCGGCGGCATGGCTCATCAGGATATTTTTTTGAAGTTGACGCGTATCGGATTTGGAAATCGACACATCGCTGAGAGCGCCGAATCCAGTGGTGATCCCGTATATTTTGCGCTCCTCCTGCACCCAGCGCTCGATCAGGTGGCGGCTTTTTTTAATTTGCTTTTCGGCATCGGCGGTCAGTTGAGCCTGATTGCCATGGCGTGCAATCGCAATCAAGTTACCCAGGGTCATGCCCTCTACACCCAGATATATGGTTTTCATAATATGTCCCCATATTTAAATTATACGCATTGGCCCGTTACCCGTTAGCCCGTTTCCGGTTATGATTTAAATTAGACCGATTTCCGATTTTAACGGGCTCACCGGGCTAACCTGAAAAAGTGATCACCCAATATTAAGATCGTTTAATATGCGAATTTTCGAAAATATAGCATAAACAGGTGAGTAAAGCGTTGTCAAATATTACCTTGCAAGGATTTTCAATACAAGTTATCTTGCACGCATTCAACGCTCATCACCATATTTTATTTCACTTTGGCCGGAGTGATTGATACTTCCACGTTTGGCAACTTCAACAAAAATGAGCACCCAAAAAGATAAAATCCAGCGCTTTTGCCGTGTCCTTAAAATTCCAGATTTTCTGAAACCATGGCTGGATCGGTTTTTTGAGAATCCCGAAATCGATCTGGTTCTGACCCTGGAAGACAATCCTTTGACGGCAGCAGAAATGGCGGAGCGGATAAGGGGAACCACCGGAACTGATATAACCGTGAACACGTCGTCTTTTTTGGAACGCAGCTGGAAGCGTGGCATCATTAACCAACGCAGTGACGGGCGCTATGAACCCGCCGATCTTCATACCCGCTATGATGTCTGGGCCATGTTTGAGGGCTGGAAAGACATTCCGGAGGCAATTCGCGATCAACTCAACGACGGTGAATGGGAATACTCCGAGCGGCACTACCAGGATAGCGTCAATCGCATGAAAAAGGGCCAACCCAGAGATCCGTCTGAAATTTATGCCGAATATATCCTCCTGCACGAAGGCGAGGCCCTGCTGGACAAAGTCGAACATATATATCTACTTCCGTGTAACTGCAGGTCCATGAAGCAGGGCTGTCGTCAAAGCGTTTATACCTGTCTGCGTTTTGACAATTATCGAAACCTCGGCTGGGAGATTTCACCATCCAGGGCCAAGGAAATTATACAGTCCGCCAATAAAAAAGGGCTTATGCAAACCGCTGAAGTGGCATTGACCAAAGAAGGTGTCATTGGCGGGGCTATCTGCAATTGCTGTGCAGACTGTTGTGTACACCCCGGGCTGGCCGAACGCTATGATGCCATAAAGGTCTGGCCGCTAACGCGCTATGTGGCGCGGCATTTGACGGATCGGTGCACTGCCTGTGGCCGGTGTGTCAAACGCTGCCCATTTCGAGCCTTTACAGCCGAAAATATTGAACTCGATATTCAGGACAATCCGCACCGGAAGGTTAATAACCGTAAAAAAATTCATCTCAATGAAAACTTATGTCGCGGGTGCGGGGTTTGCAGCACCGGGTGTCCGGATGAGGCCATCCAGATGATTCCCCTTGATACCTGCCAAGCAGCCCATTCGCTGATAACGCGCATCGGATGTGGGCCCGTAGCGGCGTTCGGCAAGAACGATTCATGAAAGCAGCTTTATGCTTCTGGGATTACACACATATAGCCTTTATCTGCACGGCATCGGACAGGCCTGGGCCGGCTTTCAACTGCCCTGGCCCAGGCAGTTGAGCACCTTTGAACTTTTTGATCAGGCGATTCGCTGGGGCCTTGACGGCCTGCATTTAGATGACGGGGTTCTCGAAAATCTGGAACCGGCTTATCTTAAGGAAGTCGGTGCAGCGGCCCGGGAGCAGGGCCTGTACCTCGAGTATAACTTTTCCATGGACCTTGGAGTCCAGGGGATTGGCATACAGCACGATCTGGCAGCGGCGATTGCCACCGCCGGATCTCTGGGCGCGGATATCGTCAAGGTTGGAATGGACCTCATCCGCCCGCGACCGGTAGCGGCCAGCCGTTTCCATCCCGATGTGATGGGCCAAATCAAATCCGTGGCGACGCGGCTAAAGCAAATGGCCCCTGCCGCCGAGGCCGCCGGTGTCAAAATCGCAGTGGAAAATCATTGCGACACTTTTTCAGAAGAGATTCTCTGGCTGTTGGACCGGGTCGACCACCCCCTGGTCGGCGCCTGCATCGATACGGTCAATGCCTTTATGGTCATGGAAGACCCCATGGTGGCCATTGAAAATCTGGCACCGCGGGCCTATACCAACCATTTTCGAGACGACCGCATCGAGCTTCAGCGCTACGGATGCAAGCTCACGGGAACCGCCGTCGGTGACGGCGACATTGATATGAAGCGCGCCTATGAGATTTTCAAAACCCAATCATCCATGAATCGCATCAACATCGAAACCGAGATGGAAATACCTTACGACGATATGGAAACGGCCCTGAGGATGGAAAAGACAACCGTGGAACGCAGCATCAAATATTGCCGGGAGGTTTTAGGCATAACAAAACACAGCACACATTAAGGAAAATTGTCATGCCAGAAAATGCAAATATTTCAAAAGCAATGACGATTAAACTGGAAGACATGTTTGATGACCTGCCGCAGATGCCGCCGTTTACCGACGGCATCCGCCGCGCACCGGCCCGCCATTTTACACTCAATTCGAAAGATACCGAACTGGCTTTAAAAAATGCGCTGCGCTACATCCCGCAAAAATGGCATCAACAGCTGGCACCTGAATTTTTGGAAGAACTGTTAACCCGGGGCAGGATTTACGGATATCGGTTTCGGCCGGCAGGCCATATCAAAGGCCGGCCCATCGATGATTACCGCAGCAGCTGTATCGAGGGCCGGGCCTTTCAGGTGATGATCGACAACAACCTGGACTTTGACGTTGCGCTTTACCCCTATGAGCTGGTGACCTATGGTGAAACCGGTCAGGTCTGTCAGAACTGGATGCAATATCACCTGATCAAAAAATATCTTGAAACGCTCAACCGGGAGCAAACGCTGGTGATGGAATCCGGCCATCCGCTGGGATTGTTCGCATCATCGCCGGAGGCACCGCGGGTGATTATCACCAATGGCCTGATGGTGGGCTGTTTTGATGATCCCCAAAACTGGAATCGGGCGGCTGCCTTGGGCGTTTCCAATTACGGCCAGATGACCGCCGGGGGCTGGATGTATATCGGCCCCCAGGGGATTGTGCACGGCACTTACAGCACCATTTTAAACGCCGGCCGGGACAAGCTGGGCATTCCGGCCGATCAGGATTTGAGCGGGCGTTTGTTTGTAACTTCCGGCCTGGGTGGCATGAGTGGCGCTCAGGGCAAAGCCATCGAAATTGCCAACGGTGTGGGAATTATTGCCGAAGTCGATTATTCCCGGATTGAAACCCGACTCAAGCAAGGCTGGGTAGACCGCGTAACCGAAGAGCCGGCTGAAGCGTTCAAGGTGGCTGCTAAAAGTCAGCAGCAAAAAAAGAGCATGGCGATCGCCTTTTACGGCAACGTGGTCGATCTGCTCGAATATGCCGTCAATCACAACATTATAATCGATCTGTTATCGGATCAGACCTCCTGCCATGCCGTGTATGACGGCGGCTATTGCCCGCAGGGGATTTCCTTTGAAGAGCGCACCGAACTGCTGCGCTCCGGCCATGCGGGTTTCAAGGAAATGGTCGATGCCACCCTGCGGCGCCATTATGAGCTTATCAAGGCCCTGGCGGAACGCGGCACCTACTTTTTCGATTACGGCAACAGTTTTCTAAAAGCGGTCTTTGATGCCGGCGTCAAGGAGATCTGTCAAAACGGTAAGGATCCCATCGATGGGTTTGTCTTCCAATCCTATGTTGAAGACATCATGGGGCCGATTCTATTCGACTACGGTTATGGCCCCTTCAGATGGGTCTGTTTAAGCGGCAAAGAAAAAGATCTGGCCAAAACCGACCGGGCGGCGATGGAATGCATCGATCCTGAGCGCAGATTTCAGGATAGGGACAATTACGTCTGGATTCGGGACGCTGAAAACAACAAGCTGGTGGTGGGAACCAGGGCCCGTATCTTATATCAGGATGCCATGGGGCGCATGAACATTGCTTTGAAATTCAACGAGATGGTTCGCAAGGGTCAAATCGGACCGGTGATGCTGGGCCGGGACCATCACGATACCGGCGGCACGGACTCTCCTTTCAGAGAAACCGCCAACATCAAAGACGGCAGCAATATCACCGCCGATATGGCGGTTCAATGTTATGCCGGCAATGCCGCCCGGGGGATGAGTCTGGTGGCCCTGCACAACGGCGGTGGTGTGGGTATCGGCAATGCCATTAACGGCGGTTTCGGTCTGGTTTTAGACGGCAGCAAATACGTCGATGCCGTCATCCGCCGTGCCATTCCCTGGGATGTCATGGGGGGTGTGGCCCGGCGGGCCTGGGCCCGCAATGAAAACTCAATTGACACCAGCATCCAGTACAACAACATGCGCGCAGGATCTGATCATATTACGATCCCCTATATTGCCGATGACAAAATGGTGACGGATTTGATATCGAAGGCCTTTAAAAAATTCGAAAAATAAGCTGATCCATCACGGAGATTTTGCTGTTGTTTCTGCCCCTGTTTGGGCAGATGAGGGAATAACAAACCTGGAATAAATAACTGCGAGAGCCTTGAAATAATTTCCGCCGAAGGCGGATTGAATATTCAGCCTTTCATCCGGAAAGGCTGAATAAAATAGATCCAAGAAATCCTGTAGATCCTGTTAAAAAAAGAAAAATGGGTATGATCTACTAAGTCTAATTCTGACGGGAGATGAAAATGCCAGAAATAAAAAAAATCATTGAATGTGTGCCTAATTTCAGCGAAGGCCGCAATCAGACAAACATCGAAAAAATCGTGGGACCCTTTCGCGGGCAAAAGGGCGTCAAGATGCTTGACTATCAGTCAGACGAGGATCACAATCGCATGGTGGTCACGGTGGTTGGTGAGCCGCAGGCTTTGAAAACCGCTGTCATCGCGGCAATAGGCAGCGCCATCGAGGTGATTGATATGAGCACCCACCAGGGCCAGCATCCGCGCATGGGGGCCATCGATGTGGTCCCCTTCATTCCGATTAAAAATGTCAGCATGAAAGAAGCGATCGCGTTTTCCAAGGAAGTTGCTCAAGAAGCGGCAAAAAAATTTGCACTTCCCGTATTTCTATACGAACGCTCGGCCAGCCGACCGGAAAGAGAAAATCTGGCCAATATCCGCAAAGGCCAGTTTGAAGGCATGGCTGATAAAATTAAACAGCCGGAATGGAAACCGGACTTCGGCCCTGTAAAGCTTCACCCCACTGCCGGTGCAACGGCCTTAGGCGCCCGCATGCCGCTGGTGGCCTATAACGTCAACCTGGATAGTGACAACATCGAAATTGCCAACGCCATTGCCAAAAAGGTGCGGCACATCAACGGCGGCCTCAGATACTGCAAAGGCCTCGGCATTGAATTAAAGGACCGGGGCCTGGTGCAGGTATCGATGAATCTGACCGATTTCACGCAGACCGCTATATACCGTGCTTTTGAGTTGATCAAAGTCGAAGCCCGCCGCTACGGTGTCAATGTAGTCGGCAGTGAAATTGTCGGACTGGTTCCCATGGAAGCGCTGATGGATACGGCCGCCTATTATCTGGGGCTCGAAAAGTTCTCTGTCGACCAGGTACTGGAGTCCAGGATATGGGAGTAATCTTCGTTTGTGGCTAAGCGTTACTGGCCTCTGGCCGCTAGCCTCTGGCAGCTGGCTGATAGTCTGAGCTCATTGATAGCCTGCGTTTGTAATAAGTTTTTAAGTTTTTCTTTCAGGCTTTATGTACAAATCTAATTATAGCTTATGAATATTTATTCTCTATCAAAATATAGGAAAAAAGGACTATGAATTGAGTTATAAAAACCTGGAAATATGGCAAGCGGCGCGCTCACTTGTTATTGATATCCATAAAATGACCCTGAAAAACCTGCCTCGGTTTGAGCTTTATGAAGAAGGGGGTCAAATTAGAAAATCAAGTAAATCAGTCAAATCTACCATCGTTGAAGGTTATGGCCGGCGAAAATATCAGCAAGATTACATCCGCTTTTTAACATATGCGATCGCCTCCAATGATGAAACCATCGATCATTTGGAAAACCTATTTGAAACCGGTTCACTAAAAGACTCTCAATTATATGAAAGCCTGCATGGCCGAGCAGAAATTTTAGGTAAAAAGCTAGATAATTTCATTCAAAAAATCGAGCAAGACCTTGCTGCAACAAAATAGCCAGCAGCGAGAAGCCAGATGCCAGAAGCTTGTAACTATTGGCAACCCCTGAAAATCTGTCACTATGAGGGGAATTGCAATGAACGGAAACATGATCATTAAGAATGCGGCTGAGCTGGTGACCTGCAGCGGATTTGCCGCTAAAAAAGGCCCTCAGATGGCTGAG
>JAHEIW010000174.1:0-3227 GCA_024639185.1 Deltaproteobacteria bacterium
TCAAAGACCTGAATGCCTGCCGTGAAATCATCGCAAAGTGTGTCCAGGATCATCGAGGCCGGGTCGTGGATTCTCCTATTGAACAGACTGGAGGGAACAAATGAAAGTTGACCACAGCTTGTTTTTCAGCTATCAATTTCGTTGAAGAACGCGCAAGTGTTCTTTTCAAAGGAGGATATCAATGGGTTGGTTTGGAAAACTAACACTCGGATCATTGGGGTTGCTGCTGGGCGGGCCCCTTGGCGCTATTGCCGGAGCAGCTTTAGGGCATGTACTGATTGATAAAAAGGCCGATTTTATCAGGCAAGATCCCAGGGCCATACCGCGGCCCGAATTCGAGTATGCCGAACAAACCCAGGCGGCCTTTTTTATCAGTTTGTTTTCAATCCTGGGCAAGCTTTCCAAAATAGACGGGGTGGTCACCAAAGATGAAATTGCAGTTGTACAGGATTTTATCAACAGCCTGCCGATTGACGAAACCGAAAAGCAATTTGCACGGCAGGTTTTCAACGAAGCCAAAGACTCACCCTACCGCATCGACGACTTTGCCAGCCAGCTGTACCAGGCGATCAAAAACCAGCCCACGCTGGTTTTGACCTATTTTGATCTTCTGTTCAGGATTGTTGCGGCTGACGGCACCTTCCATGCTGCAGAAGAAGCCGCCTTAAAGAGTGTTAAAGGTATTTTTAACCTCAGCGACAAGCAATATGAAGATATCAAAGCGGTCTATTTTAATGAACTTGATAAACACTACAAAATGCTCAACTGCGCGCCTGAATCCACCAATGACGAAATCAAGTCCAACTACAAAAACCTGGTCAAAGACTTTCATCCCGACGCCATTATCTCAAAAGGGCTACCGGAAGAATTTATCGATTTTGCCGAAAAACGATTCCGTGAAATTCAGGAAAGTTATGAAAAAATAAGGCAGGAACGGAACTTTTAATCGAACCCGCGTTAATAACGAGCGTCAGATGAAAGCAAAACGCATAAACGACATATCTACCAAATGCAGTCATTGCCACACTGAGATCGAGACCGGAGAAGAGCACCTTCATCATGCAGACGTATTGTGTGAGGATTGTTGGCTGGTAGCCCGTACGACCCGGGCGCGTAAAACCCACTGGCAGTATCTGAAGTCCATAAAAACCGATTATTTAATTCCGGCTAAAAAAGAGCGAAAATAGCGAAATGTGGATTACCCTATCGATTGTTGCGGTCGCTGTTTTTCTGCTGGGCTTTTTTTTGTTATCCGCCTTCGGGCGCTGGGGCGAGCGCTGGGGCGCCACGCCCGAGGAGTATAACATGCCCCTGCCCGGCGACGAGTGGCTGGAAGGCGGACCGCCGGTGCGGGTGCGCATGACACGGGCCGTGTGGGTGGCGGCTCCGCCGGAAGATGTCTGGCCCTGGCTGGCCCAATTGGGCCGCGGTGCGGGGTGGTACAGCTACGATCGTCTGGATAACGGCGGCCGTCTGTCGGCCCGGCATCTGGTTTCCTGGGTGCCCGCGCCCCAATTGGGTGATGCAGCGCCGATTGGATATCTGCGTCACATCGACTCGGGCCGGGAGCTGGGATGGTGGCTGAAGGGCGGACGGTTTTTTGGAGCGTTTTTGCGCGGCGTCATGTTTTACCGGGTGACCAGCGACAGAGAGCGATCGCGCCTGCTGTGCCGGATGCAGGCTGATGCCCGCGGTCTTTTCGCCAGATGGGCCTGCTGGCTGTACCGGATCATCGACAGCATCATGGCGCGTCGGCAGCTGCTGGGCATCAAAGAGCGAGCAGAGTGCTTCGGAATCCGCACTGAAGATCCGGAGCACCCTGAGACCGGGGCACGGGATCAGCACCAGCTCTACCAGGCGATTTATGCCTCGGGGGAGGAAGTCGGCGCTGCGGGCCGGGAGGACGCTAAAATCTGGCATCAAGCGGCCATCGAGGATGGTGTCATCAAACCCAAACTTGACGGATCTAATGAGCAGACAGCTATCTGAATAGAGCCAGGAGGCAATCATGCTGTTTTTCCAGATCGTGGGGATTGTTTTTGTTGCCCTCCTGCTGATCATCATCGTTTTATTTTTTCTGTATCTGCTTTTCAGAAAAGATGTCACGTCGCTGATGGCCGATGAGGAAATGCCGGTTCTTTTGCCACTGCCGATCCCAACAAAAAACAGGCCATTCATCATGCGGGTGCTGGTATGGTTATTTGATATTCGCAAATGGCAGCTCGTAGACAACTGGCACTTTAAGCTGGACAACGGTGTCGAGATCGTGCTTCCCAGAGATTTTAAATTTGACGGCGCCTCTATTCCCCGGATTTTCTGGGCCGTGCTCAGTCCGGTGGGATTGCTTTTAATCCCCGGTTTGATTCATGATTATGGATACCGTTTCAATCAAATATGGCAAAAAAGTGCCGACGGCCAAATTAAGCCCTATATGGTAGATGCTGGTCGCAAGGCCTGGGATGATCTGTTCCAATCGGTCGGAATTCAGGTAAACGGTTTTGCGCTAATTGACTTTATCGCCTGGGTTGGCGTTCGCATCGGCGGATGTTTTGCCTGGCACAAACACCGACAGGAAAATGAAATTCCGCAACCGCCTGTCATCTGAGGGATCATCCCAATTCCGAACGAAAAAATATCTTATTACACAGGAGGAATGGCCAATAGACTGGAATTTACAGAATACGGCCAGCGTTTCTTTGATCGCTACCTTCATTATCACCACGTTTGCAACCCTAATCGGTGTTTGGGTTTGTTTAAATAATCTAACCAAGGAATTGACCTATGAGCACCGTTTTTCTGATCGGCATTGCCGTTATGGCCGGGGTTGCGGTTACTTTGCAGGCGCAGTTCATGGGCTTGCTGGATCGCTCTCTGGGAACACTGACCGGTGTGTTTATCACCTATGCCGGCGGCGGGCTTGTGATTACGTTGCTCCTGGCTGCTTTGCGCGGCGGCAATCTTAGAAACTGGCAAAGTGTGCCCTGGTATGCTTACAGTGCCGGGGTGTTGGGTCTGATGATTGTCGGATCCATCGGTTATGTGGTGCCCCGCCTGGGAATTGCCAAGGGGTTTACGCTGATCGTCGCTTCCCAGTTTCTGATTGCGGCATTGATTGATCATTTCGGCTTTTTCGGAGCCACGGTGCGCCCGCTGGACATGACGCGTTCGCTGGGCCTGTGCTTTATGTTGCTGGGGGTCTGGCTGGTGGTACGATAAATATTTGTCAA
>JAHEIW010000174.1:3327-6438 GCA_024639185.1 Deltaproteobacteria bacterium
GCACCACCCGGGACATCAACGGCTGTGATGAAATCTGGTCCTTTTTTAAAAGCGTAAAATAAGAAGCCGATAAAACAAAAAAAAGACCCCGCGGATTGCTCGGCAATCCGACGGGGTCTTGGCGCTTCGTACATGTAACGGATGCAGTGGGTTACAGGCTGATATTCATGTGACGAAGCGTTTCGTAGGTTAAACCACCTTCAGCAAGCTTGTTGGCTCGCTGGTAGGACTTGAGCGCGGACTGTGTTTGGTGTCCGATGACGCCGTCGATGCGTCCGGGATCATGCCCGGCAGAGCGCAGATTCATCTGAACCTGCCTGATGATCGAAGCGTTGACATTGGTTTCACACAGGATTCGCCGCCATTCCATATGGCCGTCGCTGGTTTTTTCGGTCCGCGTAATGGTCTGATATTCAGCCGGGATCGCAATTTTACGCTCCTGAGGCGGTGTCAGCATTTTGCGAACTTTAACCGTCTTGTATTCAGCCGGAATTTCGACTTTGCGTTCTTTGGGCGGTTCCACCATAACCCGTTTCTTAATGGTCTTATGCTCAGCCGGGATGAGAATCTCTTTGGTGGTCGGCGGGCTGACCATAACCCGTTTGGATACGGTTTTGTAAGATGCCGGCACCTCTACCAGGCACATAATCTCACCGGTGGCATGATCGATTTTTTCAATCGGACCACGGCCTTTTTTCCATACGGTATGAGCCTCTTTGACCAGAACCCGTTCCTGCTGCATTTCATATCGCGCAGGCACTTCAACCAATCTCTTGGATTCGGGCTTTACCAGGACCTTTTCTTCAACCCACTGATACTGGGCCGGAATGATTTCCATCCGCTGAGAAGCTTCTTTGACCAGAACGCTCTGCTCTTCCCAGGTATACTGGGCCGGGATAAGCTCCAGGCGTTCGGATTCTCCGCGTTTCAAAACTTGCTCGGAAACGGTCCGATACGTCGGGGAAATAAAGGTTCTTGCCCAGCATTCACCCGCTTTGGCATTGGGTGGAAAAAGGCTGCTTCCCGAATCAGACGTGTGCATGCTTGAGTCCGAGGCCTTGTCATCGCGAGCTTTGCGCTCAGCCGCCGCCGCCGCCGCTTCATTCGACATCTTGAGTTCTTTTTTGTAAACCTCAATCACCTTTTCTTTTTCTTTGTTTTCAGCGCGAAGCTGATCGATTTTCTGGTTTTTTTCATTGAGTTTGGATTCATACTTGCTGGCCATCGTATTGTTGCTGCTGGATGCACAGCCGATCAGCATGGCAGCCGCTACTCCAATGGCAACAAGAACAATCACTCTGGGTACAGGTGTTTTCATGAGTTACCTCCTTGTTAAACGGTTGTGTTTCGGCACGCGAGACGTCGCACCACTTCTACCAACTTGTCTGTCTGCCTACTACATTGTGGCAAAACGCTTGCCAAACAAAGAGCCTTCGGCGAATATTTCATATAACCATTTAATATAATAACATATTTTTTTTATACATTACTCGATGATTCAAAATTGAGGCCAAAAACTGGGGGATATTACGCGGTTGGCGGTGATATGACCCTGACTCTCAGGGGGTAAGATCTAAAGAAAGCTACCCGAAGCGATTAAATCCCAAATGATAAAACGCAATTTTCAATAGGCCAAACGTATGGAATTTTTTCGTTCAAGCGCACAGATGGGCTATAAATATTGGTGGAAATTTAAAATATCCCGGTGGCACACGACACTAGCGGGCCACCACAATCAGAAGTGAGTTCTGCAGGCGCTTTTTTAGAGCAGCCATGTTTTCCGGTTCCGGGGGCAACGTTTGAAGGGCATCCTCAGGCGGTTGCAGTTTGTTGAGAATTTTGCACAGCCGGTCAATTTTTGTAGCGCAACTGGCATTTTCAAAAACACGGGTTTCGCCGGTTTGCATATGCTTTACGCCAATCATTGAGCGTACCACGCCAACGACTTCGCCGCGCATATTCAACAGCGGACCGCCGCTGTTGCCGGGCTGTATGGGCACGGTTGTTTGATAGCTGGCCGGGTCATTTTGCAATCCCGACAACTTGCTGATGACGCCATCAGTCAGTTTCGGGGTGGCGCCCATCTCATCAATACGGGGAAAACCCATGGTAAACACTCTGGCGCCGACATTGATGCCGGCGGTTGCCAGCGGAAGAGCCGGTGGCAGCAGCTCGGTGTCAACCACCTGCAAAATGGCGATATCGTGAACTGCATCTGATAAGATCGGTCGGGCCTTTATTTGTTGGCCGGATGCATCCAAAAGAAAAATTTCTGCGGCCGAGTCCACCACATGATGATTGGTAATCACATAGCCCGCCGAGATCGGCCATCCAGTTCCGAATGAAGCGCCGGTATAAGATGCGATACGGGAGTCGGCGTCCTGAATGTGTTTTTTACTCTCGATTTTGCAGCCGAGCTGATAGGCCAGGGGGTGATCGGCGGCAAGTTCGGTAATTGAATTAAAGGCCTGCCGAGCACCGCTGAGGTTATCATTTTTTAGATACGTCAATCCGCTTTTAAAAAACCATGCTATGGCGATATCCAGATGTTGAGCTGCATCCGCATCTTCTTCCGTGACATCACTGGCATTAAGCATGCCCAGGCCGTATTGGGCGATTGCCAGGTCCTGCTCGGCTGCCTTTAGGTACCAGGATTTGGCTTTGCTGCGGTCGCAACGAATGCCGCGGCCCTGGGCGTACATGTTGGCAACATTATACTGCGCATATGGATTGCCTTTTTGGGCCGCAGCGAAAAACAGCTCAAATGCTTTGGCGGGGTTTTCGGCCGTGCCCTGCCCCGCGTCATGCATGGCCCCCAGATTAACCTGCGCCAGTTCATGGCCTTTGTCCGCGAGGGCCTGCCAGATTTCAAACGCCCTGACGTAGTGCCCGGTGTCATAGGCCTGCCACCCTCGGTCGTAGCGGGATGTGGTTGAAGCTGGTTTTGCCTGGATTGTCGGGTTGGATAAAAAAAGCAGAAGAAATACGGCTGCCGCTAAAAACGGCCAGCGAAGTTTTGTCATATGTGCGGTTTCTCCATTCCTGATCAGATGCTTTTATTATAGTCGACTTTATTCAAATCGTCAATTTTTGCTGACCCGGCACATGGCT
>JAHEIW010000175.1 GCA_024639185.1 Deltaproteobacteria bacterium
TCCGCCCTTCACATCCACATTGCCGACGATGGCTGAAATAATATGACGGGCGGCAATGGCGCCATAGGAATTGGGTTGATGCGCCACTCCCATGCCTTCCATGGCACAGGAGGGTTTTTCAGTGGCAAACATACGTGCGGCGGCCTGAATCTGGTCCGCGGGCACCCAGGTGATGTCGGCGACTTTGTCCAGAGGATATTCTTTGGCCCGTTGTGCCAGCGCGTCAAAACCGTGGCACCATTGGGTGACAAATTCCTTATCGTAGAGATCTTCTTCGATGATGACATTGATCATGCCCAGCAGCAGGGCGCAGTCGGTTCCCGGTCGCAGCTGCAGCCACAAATCCGCCGCTTCGGCCGATTCTGATCGACGCGGATCGATAACGATCAATTTGGCACCGTTTTTCTGGGCGCCTTCGATACCTTCCCAGATAGTCTGGTGGGAATGGGGCGGATTGCGGCCAATAAGCATTACACAACGGGTGTTTTGCAGTTTTTCAATATGCATCCAATACGGCCACCAGCCAAAAAGGGTGGTGGCCACCACCGCTGAATTGCCATGGCAAATCTGGGCCTGACCGCACTGATTTGGGCTGCCAAAAAGATTCAGAAAGCGCGAATTAAGCTCTTCATAACTGCGGCTGGTGCCGGCTGTCACCCCCAGGGTCTCGGCGCCATACTGATCTTTAAGGGCCTGCAACTTGGCGGCGATTTCATCCAGGGCCTCATCCCAGGTGATCTGCTGCCATTTGTTTTCGCCTTTTTCTCCTACTCTTTTGAGAGGATAGTTCAAACGGTCGGGATGATAAAAGCGCTCCAGATCCGGAGCCCACTTGCGCGGGCATTTCTTGATCGAAGAGGTGCTGACTTTGACAATCTGATTGTCCTCCACCTCGAGCTCCAGGCGGCAGCGCGGTTTGCATCGAAAACAAATGGAATGTTTGATTTCTTTAGCCATGTTTTATAACCTCCACGATTTTTTAATTTCGATTAATAATCCCTAAAAAATGGGCGTCATTTAATCCCCCTCCCTTAATCCCTCCGACTCGGCTGAGCTCGTTGCAGGCCGCAAGGGGAGGGAAAATAGTCGCGTATAGCCGAACGAAGGGGTAGTGTGAATTGATGTCTCATTTTATGAATGGATTACCTGTCTAAGTCAATTCATATGAATTTATAAAATATATAAGAAATTCTTATGAATTAATACATTGGAGTAATGGAATGTTGTAGTGATGGAGTGGTGGAGTTATTCAGAATTTAGATTTTTGAATTCGGATTTTGGATTTAAAGATAAACCCACCAACAGCGCAATTAGACGCCAATAATTTTAATCCGTAATCTAAATTCCCAAATCTAAAATTAAAAAACATAGCCCCTCTCAACCGGCAAACCGGCTTAAATGTATTTTGGGGGTAGCTTCTATTGTCTTGTCCAAAGAATAATCTACAATTATTTTTGAAATACAAAGGTCATTGCGAGGAGTGAAACGACGACGCAATCTTATGAAAGTGCGTTGCTGGCAGTGCATTAAAGACGAAGAGATTGCTTCGCTGCGCTTGCAATGACCGTTTTGGCGGTGAAAAATTATTAAAGGAACATGTGGGACACAACACTAGTATGAATTGACTAAAACCGGATGGTACAAATCCACGCCAAAGTTATCATGATGGGGTGCGCATTTTGAAAGCAGGAGGAAAGTTATTTTTTTGTTCAGGTGTTTTCTTTCTTCATCCAGGGTGTCAAAATTGCCGCCCCCCTTTGAAATGATCAGATCGGACTGATCAACCAGAGCGTTGACTTCGCTTGAGCACCTGTTCAGGACGGTGCCCGGTAAAGGTCCATCGATGCCGTTTTCAATAACGGTGGCAATTTTATCGATACCAACTGCTTTGGCCTCCTTTAAGGTAGCGTCATTGAGCGTCGGCACACTTCTGACCACAAAGGTTATTTCAAGTTGATATATTTTTTTAAGGGTTTCGATCAGCAAGCGGTCGAATACGATTTCTCCGGCATTATCGCCAAAAATCAAAAGATGCCGGGTGTTCTCCAGCTGCTGTCTGAGCTGGGAATAGTTTTTATCTGCAAGTGGCAATTTTGTCTTTTCGGCAATCGACTTTTCAATGGCTAAAGAAGAATCCGCCACCATAAAATCCATGGAATTTCCCATGATGGATAGCTTAACGGCCATTTTCAACGGGTCGGGGGCTTCGTTGACCATTTTTTCCAGAAAGGGGTACAATTCAAGTACTTGTTCATTCTGGTTTGATTTCAGCTCATAAAAAGGATCCCGGTTGTTGACCGTTGCAATAATTTTTTGCCATACATTTTCGATAATACCCGGACTGGTGATATCCCAGACCCGGCCACGCAAGGCCGGCATCTGCAGAATCTCCGTATATAGTGCTTTAACCGTCGTTTCATCCAGAGGCAGTTTCCTGAGCGAGGAAATTGTCATCTTCAATATGCAGGGAATACAATCGGGTTTGATAAACATTTTGCGGACTACTCCTGTATCATTTGAGCCATCATCCGGGCGGCAATTTTGGCAAATGCCGGATCATTAATGTGAAAATCTGCTTCTTGAATGTCTATTTGATCATCGAGTTTTTCTTGCAGCCGTTGTGTGAAATAGCGGTTCATAGCCGGGTTATACAACGGACCGCCGTCACGATCCGCCTCGGACCATCCTTGCAAGGGAATTAATACTTTTACATTGGATGCATCTTTGTTTAATTTTCGGGACAGTTGATCAGCTATTGTTCGTGTTTCGTCTTCGTTCAGACGGATGGCGGAGCGGAAATCATAGAAGAAGATCTGACGATCTTGATATTGCGGCGGAATATTGTCGCGTGTGAATTCTAATACCGCGCAATCCAAACCACCCGGGACAATCAGACGGGGAATCGATTGCCCCGAAACCGGTTCAAACCGTTGCGGACCAATATCGCCGCAGTAGCCATCCAGCAGGTGATCGGCCAGCTCATGGGTGGCAAAATCCAGTATACCGTTAAAATAGCCCTCGGCAGCCAGCTCTTCCATGGCCATACCACCGATACCATTCGCATGGAATGCCACGACCTCATATCCGCGTTGTTCAAGGGCCTGGCGCGTGGCCTCTGCACCGGCAGTGATAAACCCAAAGAAGGGCAGGGCGATTCGTTTTTTAGCAGTCTCCGGATACCATTGGCTTTGGACCATACCGCAGATAGCTGCAGCAGCCTTATCAAGGATACGTCCTGAAATACTGTTGACCCCCAGCAGGTCGGCGACACTGTGAATCATGGTAATATCTTTGGTGCCCACTGTTTGGGCCATGTTGCGCGATGCCACCGTGGACACCATCACCTTGGGGACCCCCAGCGGAAGCTCGTGCATGATGGATGTACCGATGTGGGTGCCGGTGCCGCCACCGGCGGAGATCATGCCTGAAATTTTATTTTCCGAGTAGAGCTTTTTGATAAGGGCTTTAGCCTCTTCGATCATGGCAGCAATTGCCGTGTCTCTGCTCTCGCACACGGTCTGGTTGTGTTCGATAACCGTTTTGTATAAATCCAGATCAACCGCTGCCGGGGATGGACCTGCGGTGCCGACATTAATGGTCAAGCTTTTAAGGCCATGGTGTTCAATACGTTCTTTCAAAAAAAAATGCTCTTCAGCCTTGGAATCGAAAGTCCCCACCACTGCTACCGCAAGCATTGCGTTCATATTGCATCCTACATTCCGGTATATCTCTGTTTAGCGTGCTTCCCTTATGTTGAATGTTTAAAGGCATGGCGCATAGAGCAAAGAGCATAGCGTAAACAATTGCATGCAATATTTGTTTAAGCGTTAAGCATTACGTCGGATCTAAAGTGCTCTGCCCCATGCCCCATGCACTATGCCCTATGCTTCTTTAAACTGACGCCAGTTTAAAGAACCCATCTTTATGCCAGACCAATGGCGGTTTGCCGCTATCATTCTGATTGACAACACGGCCCATAAAAAGCTGGTATCCCTGGATTTCCTTTGAGCTTTCGACTTCACATTCCATCCAGGCTGCCGCGCCTTCCGGAATTAAGGCCGCACTGCCGGAACCGGTAGTGGCTGAAATCGAAAAGCGCTCAAATTTATCTGTATCCTCACCTTTGGCACTGCCCACCTGCACGGCCAGTTTTTCCTGATGCGCCCCCGCAATCACCAGCGTAAATTTGCCGGATTGGGTGATAAGCCTTTCAGTCAAATGGTTTTTTGCCACGCTAATGACCAGCAGGGGTTCTTTTTCAGATACAAACATGGCCGTAGCGGTCATAATATCTTTTTTGTCTTCATGGGCGGTGCTGACAAACACCACCGAACACGGTAGCCAGTAAAAGACATTGTTTTCATTGCTCATAGTCGCAGACCTCCTTTATTCGTTGTCGTTTCTAATCATAATTTGGCAATTTCAAGAATTTTGTACGAGTTGGAGGCTTTCATATGCAAGGCATCTCAGGGCCAGGCTATAGTGAACTATGCTTGGCCCTGAACCCGCCCGCCTCGCCTGAGCGACTCGCGATGGCGGGCAGGTAACACAGCAGATGGAAGCCTCCGGCTCGCCCAGCGGGTGAAAATTAATGCGATAGAATGTTTTTCATCCATTGTACCTAAGATATATTTTGGTGTACCTATAATGATAGCTTGATGATTTGCCTTTTAAGGCAATCTCAACTTCGTATTCATTTTCATGCAATATTCACTTACATAATATAGCCCAAACTGTAAACTGCAAATTGTTTGACTAAATGTATTTTGACTGGTTTAATTTTGTCAAAACCCAGTCCATGGTGAAACTAAAACGCATTTAGGATCATATTATTTTTATTGCCGATGAGACAATGGATTAAAATTGAGCGCATCCCGGGCGTATTGGCTACTGCCTATGAAAAAGGCACCCGCATGGCAATTGATAGCTACTACAGCCATGTGGCCGATGAAATCGTTGCCCATCTGCCCGGTGATAGGATCCTGGATATCGGCACCGGTCCGGGCTATCTGCCGATTGAAATTGCTAAAAAATCGGCTACCATTCACATCATCGGAATTGATTTAAGCCGCAAGTTACTGAGTGTGGCGCGCTCAAACGCCGATAAAGCGGGCCTGTCTGATCGGCTGACATTTCAACTCGGAGACGCCGGCCGCATTGATTTTGAAGATGCATCCTTTGATATGGTGATCAGTACCGGCATGCTGCATGCACTCAAAGATCCGGTGAGGGTTATCCAGGAAATATATCGTGTATTGAAAACCGGCGGCCAGGCCTGGATTTTTGATCCAGCCCGGGTAAGCGGGATGGTGGACCGCAATAAATGGAAAGCATCCCTTAATTTGCGTGAACGATTCTTTCTGAAACTTTTTCAACTGTTTGGTTTGCATAAACCGATTAAAACCTATTCGCGCGAAGAAGCGACTGCGCTGATCGAACAAACCGATTTTAAAGATTACCGCATCGATGCGCGTGATAACGAAATCAGAATTAAGCTGAGAAAGGCGTGAGGCACAAGGGGCAAGGCTCAAGGCAATAAATTAATTAGCACAATTCACTTGTTGGCGAATTCGGTGAGGATCTTCCGGTCATCAGCAAGTTGCAGACAATCGTGCAAGGCACATTGCCGGATTCCGCTGATGATTTCGATAGAAAAAAAGGGTTTCAACATATACAACCACTGGAGTGATGGAGTATTGGAGTGTTGAAATACAATAAAACGAAAGATTGATCCGGCCTTGCAGATCCAGCACTCCAGTACTCCAGCACTCCAATACTCCATTTTCAACCTGAGCGGATATTTTTGATCAGGGTATTTTATAATGGAACAATTAGAGATTACCGGCAAGATTATCAGTGGTGCTGGGGAGGGCGCTTTTTTTACCCAAATTGACTGGGTGCAGCAGCAGTGCGATGAGAAATTAGGTTTTAAACCCTTTCCCGGAACGCTGAACCTGGAAATAGGGTCGGATGATCTTCCTCTGATTGCATCTCTTTATAAAAAAAAAGGGGTTGAGTTAGTATCGCCTGATCCGAAATTCTGTAATGCCAGAGCCGTCGGGGTACGGCTGGAAAAAATTAATGCGGCCATCATCATGCCCGAAGAAAAAGTCCGGATTCACGCCGAGAATATCATTGAGATCATCGCGCCGGTTAACATCAAAGCGACGCTTAACGTTGCAGATGGTGATTTGCTAAATATACGTCTATTAGAAAGGTAATTCATGTCCCAGAACAAAAAGCTAAACGTGGCAGCGGTTATTTTTGATCTGGATGGGACGCTGATCGATTCGATCGACATCTATTTTAGAATTGTTGAGAACGCTCTTAAACGACTCGACCTGCCACCGGTTTCGCGCAGCAAAATCCTGGCGGCTGCGGAAAGCGAAGATTTCAAATGGGAGCTGGTTTTGCCCCGGGAAGTCCTGGACC